>CAMBBZ010000007.1 GCA_945863965.1 Chitinophaga pinensis
CGCGAAAATAATCAAAGTTTATTGACAATTTCGATTTTTTGGTAAAACAGGGTAAAACCAAGTGTCAATTTTGACATTATGATATTATTGGGATACAATTACCCACGATTCTATGGACTTATTGTTGCCTGTTTCCTTCACGACAATCCGATACATACCGTTATTTAGCGTTCTCAAATCTATACCTTTTTGCAAATCGCATTTTAGATTCTGTCCAATTTCACGACCGCTCAAATCATATACCGACCAAGATCCCAAAGAGAAATCGCCTCCCTTTATATAAACAATGCCATTTGTTGGATTTGGGTATACTTCGTAGTTAGTGGAGTTGGGCTTTGTAATGGAATTGACATGAGACACTTCAACGGTTTGCAATAAACTGCGATTTAAAAAAGTCCCTGAAGCCGTTTTTGAGTAATTAGCCGCTAAAACACCGTAAACATAATCACCCGTTGACCAATTGCACTTATCTGTAAATACCGTATCCGTTAATATTGCAGCACAATCGCCTTCTCTACTAATAGGTGTGATGCTGCGGTTTTTGAGGTCGATTCGAAATATTTCATATTCAGTTGCATCTGCAGAAGCGGACCATTTTAGCGTTACCGATCCATTATTACTAGTAGCACTTAGGTTTTTAATTTGCTTTACAGGAATCATTTGTAGAGTGGGATCGCCCAACAAGGCAACATGCACGCCTCGATGTGAGGCATTAAAGCCGCCGTTGAAATATTCATTGTTATTATTTTGAGTGATACGTGCGCCTTGTCCGATGTGTTTCCCCAAAGCCATATGGTGTACATACCATTTAGGTATGCCTCCCCAAAACGTAGCTAAGGAGCCAGTAGCAAGTGCCGCGCGGAGTAAATTGTTTTTGGAATCCCAATCCCCAAAGTAACTGCCCGCCAAAATGGTAAAAATGTTATTGAACGTTTTTTTATTTTTGACAAAGTCACTCGTGCTGCCTATTCCATTACAACTGGTATACGAGCCAGCACCGCAACCATAACTCCATAAATAGTTACCGGCATTTTGAGCGGTGAAATAATCACGGTCCTCAAAAATACTGTCCTGAGGCAAAAAACAGGAGAAATTATGATAACCCGTTGATGCCAAATTTAAACTCCCAAAATTATTGTCAATTAACGCCCGATTTGTGTACGAAATATTTCCATGCTTCCACTCATGTGCACGATCGAGATAGTTTTGAGTCAGTTTTACTTCAGACTCAGCAAATGCCGGCATGTTGTAAAAATCAACCCGGCCTAAATCTAAACTTGCATTTCCGGGTAATTCAGAGGCATCATATTTACCATCGCCACCAACGTTGTGAAGTCGGGCTTCACTTCCTGTAACACAAGAAACAAGCATATCTTCCCAAATGCCTTCAAAGTCAGCATAAAATACATCCGCAGGCCAAGCGCCTGTATGATTACCTGAACCCTCAATGTGACCATCTGGAGGTGGGCGAGTTCCTGATCCGGAAAAATAACCGGAATACGGCACCGGTACATGTCCAATAATATAAAGGGCATTGGTCTTAAAGGTCTGTTCTTTAAGTACATTTTGGATTTTCTGTTTGATATTATCGGTGTTTTCAGAACGTTTTACGATTATCTCGTCATAAAACCATCCCGAAGCCAATAAATCTTTCTTTAGGGTATTTAGTTGTGAAACGGCTTCCACCGAAATTAAACTATCAACGAGTAAAATAGTCCGGCCTTTAAAAAATGGAGCCACATATTGATTGCCTGCGGCGATGTAGCCAATCGATTCTAGTTGGTTATTGGGATTGACATATTGAACAAGAAATTCTACATAATTAAGTTTCGTATTAAAGGTAAACGATTGAGCGGGTCCTTTTTTATTAGGTCCTGCAGTTTGAAATACGGACCCTTCAGTTTTTAAATCTCGATAGAAAACTAAGTAGGTGCCCGTTCGTTGGTTATTGAAAGGCCATTGAATATTAAACCCATCCTGAGTAACCTCGATAGACAATGCTAATACTTGACTTTTAGCGACTTGAGCTTGTGAAATCAAGGTGCTAATTATTGAAAACAACAAAAGGAATACAGTCTTTTTCATAGATTTATCGAGCTGGTTAGTGAACAAATATAAGGGGGTCGAGCAATTTCTTTATTGCTTATGGTACAAATTGAGGGTAAATAATTCGACAGAAGCGTTGGTAAGCGTTACAAATTGGCTTATTTTCGCAACGTTCTAGTAGACATGAAAAACATACTTATTATATTCTGTGCCTTTATTATGGCGGGTTCATCCTTTGGTCAATCAAAAACACCAGCAACAATTAAAGAACCCCGTGAGTTAACCCCAGCCGTTCAAATTTATTTTAAGCTTAATAAATCTGACATTGATCCGACCGAGCAAGCTAAGCTTGAGGAACTTGTAGGAACCCTCAAGAGAATTCCAGAATATCGGTTAATTTTAACAGGTCATACCGACAGCACGGGTAATGATGTATACAATATGGAGCTTTCGCGCGACCGTGTTGATGAAGTATACGATGCGTTAGGTAGTTTAGGAATTTCAGATAGTTTTATGATGATGCGTTATTATGGCAGATCCAAACCGCGCGTAAATGAGACCAATAAGGAAAAAGCATCACGCAATCGCCGTGTTGAATTAACGATAATCGAAAAGCCAGCCGAAATAGCTAAGCCCGTCGTGGCTAAAGTGGACGTGTGTAATGAGGACACCACGTTCCAAGTTAATCCGGGATTGAGTATAAAAATCAACAAATGCGATTTTAAACTCTTAGCCTCTAAAAGCAAGAAAAAAGATTTTGGTGTTGTTGTGAAAAAAACAGCAGATGTTATGGGTATCATCACCAATGAGTCGATTCCTAAAATATACCGTAAAGACCAAGGAATGACTTGGTTGGGTGCACTTGATATATCATTTTCTGTTGATACTTGCTTAACACGCCCGATAGAAATCACTGTTGATCCTATGGACTTCGAAGCTTACAATAAAGCGAAGATCAAAGTGATGGCCAAGAATCTAAAAAACAACAACGCGGACAAGAGTAACGATCGCAACAAGGATGTATCTAAGAAGACCGTTAAGAAGGACGCCGTTAAATTCGTAGTTAAGGCCAATTGTCCAACCAAAAAAGATCCAGAAGGATTGATTTTACTTGGTTCGCCCGAAAGCAAATCAAAAACCACTATCGTTAAAGACCAAACCAACACAATTGAGGAAATATATGCGGTGCAAGAAGCCCCCATTATTATTATACCCGGCGTGAAGACAAGTAAAGGATTTGAATTGAAATACAAAAACTTAGAAAATCCATCTTTTGTTTTCAAGTTCACCGACGGGACTTATTCTGAGATGATTCCAGTTAACGATGTTTGCAAATTGAAGAGTAAATACCTAAAAGAAAAGGTACTTGACAAGAAATATAAAATCAAACCCAAACATTTGAAGTAGTATTCTTGACTATATTTGCGGTTTAAACAGTCCATCCCGGAAAAGCATTGACGAAACGTAACATGGAACCATTAACTACAAGAGCTTCGAGAGTCGTCAACAAAGAGATGACTTTTGGGGAGAAAATATACTTACCCGCTATTTTTAGCGGTATGTGGATCACACTCAAGCATTTCTTCAAAAAAAACAATACCGTTTCATATCCTGAAGAAAAACGACCCGTTGCTCCCATATATCGCGGACAACATGTTTTGAAGCGAGATGATGAAGGCAGGGAACGTTGCACCGCCTGTGGTCTATGTGCCGTTGCTTGTCCAGCAGAAGCCATCACCATGGTTGCCGCTGAAAGGGAAAAAGGAGAGGAGTCCTTATATCGCGAGGAAAAATACGCAAGTACATATGAAATCAATATGTTACGTTGCATATTCTGCGGTCTCTGTGAAGAGGCGTGTCCGAAAGAAGCCATATTTCTTACGGATCGTTTAGTGGATGCTGAATTCGGTAGAAACGAGTTCATTTACGGCAAAGAAAAGCTTGTTGAAAAAACCGATCAACGCATCGATGTTTCACAACGACAAATTTGGGATAATCATTAATTTATGGGAGCATTAAGCAGTTTACCTTTGCCCTTCCTCATACTTTCGTTTCTGACTATTTTGGGAGCCTTGTATGTGGTAACAAGCAAAAATCCAGTTCACAGTGTATTGGCACTGATATTCACATTCTTTACTATTTCTGCTCATTATGTTTTGCTCAATGCCCAGTTTCTAGCGGTTGTTAACCTTATGGTATACGCGGGAGCCATTATGGTTTTGTTTTTATTTGTTCTCATGCTTCTTAATCTCAATAAAGAATCTGAGCCTTTAAAATCAAATATTTGGGGGATAGCGGCTGCGATTTCTGCAGGACTTTTACTTTTAGTTATTACCGCCGCTTTTCAAACCTCAGGCATAGCAGTAATGAAAGGTAACGCAGAAGGAATCGGGCTTGTTAAGAATCTCGGTCGTGTATTAATGACCGAATACCTAGTTCCATTTGAATTAACGGGTATCTTATTCATATCTGCTATGGTAGGTGCCGTATTATTAGGTAAGCGCGATAAAAGCGAAGTTGTAAAATCAGAAGAAACAATATCGTAAATGTTAACTATTTTTCATTCCTTAGAAATCAGTCATTATATCTATCTAAGTACGGTGCTCTTCAGCATCGGACTTTTTGGTGTATTATTCAGAAGAAATGCCATCATATTATTAATGTGCATTGAGTTAATGCTGAATGCCGTTAATTTACTATTGGCTGCCTTCACCGAATATATGGGCGATGTGCAAGCAAACGGACAAATGTTCGTATTTTTTATCATGGTAGTTGCGGCTGCAGAAGCAGCAGTGGGATTGGCCATTATTGTGATGGTTTATCGAAATACCCGTAAAACCGATGTGAGTTTCTTAGACCAATTGAAAGACTGATGAATCCAATTGCACTTATTTTATTATTTCCGCTATTGGGCTTTGCTCTAAACGGAACGATCGGACATAAATTACCCAAAGGGATTGCGCCTTGGATTGGTACTTTATTCATATTTCTTCCCTTTGTCATAACACTCGGTCAGTGGGACATTTTATCAAACGATGTCGAAGCAACTATTAAATGGGATGCTTACACCTTTTTTAATCTCGACGGAATTATATTTAAAGCTGCTTTCACCTTAGACCGTTTGTCTATTTGGATGACCTTAATAATTACAGGTATCGGTACCCTGATTCATCTGTATTCAATATCTTACATGGATCACGACCCCAATGCGGCTAAGTTTTTTTCCTTTTTGAATTTCTTTGTTTTCAACATGCTTCTCTTGGTTTTAGGGGCTAACTTCTTGATGCTGTTTTTTGGCTGGGAGGGTGTTGGTCTGTGCTCATACTTATTGATTGGATTCTGGTATCAGAATGCTTCCTATGGAAAAGCCGCCCGCAAAGCATTCATTATGAATCGAATTGGTGACCTTGGATTGCTGTTAGGTATGTTCTTAATCATCAAGAATTATGGTTCCTTAGAATATAGTGACGTATTACCCGCTATTGCTCAAGGTACTGGTGGAAGTGTTTTATTAACCAGTATTGCTATCCTACTATTCATCGGCGCTATGGGAAAAAGTGCGCAAATACCTCTTTTCACTTGGTTACCAGATGCTATGGCAGGACCTACGCCTGTTTCTGCGCTTATCCACGCGGCAACTATGGTTACTGCCGGTATTTATTTAGTCATTAGATGTGAAGCCCTGTATGCCTTGGCCCCAATTGCGAATGAATTCATTCTTTGGATCGGCTTAGCTACTGCATTAATCGGCGCCTTAATTGGACTCCGACAAAATGACATTAAAAAGGTATTGGCTTATTCTACGGTAAGTCAACTTGGATTCATGTTTGTTGCATTAGGGGTTGGAGCCTACACTACGGCACTATTTCACGTTACTACACATGCATTTTTTAAGGCCCTTTTATTTTTAGGTGCAGGAAGCGTTATTCATGGTGTTCACGATCGTCAGGACATTACACAGATGGGCGGACTTAAGAAAATGATGCCGTTGACCTACATTACTTTTTTAATAGGAACGCTCGCAATTTCCGGATTCCCACTTTTAAGTGGTTTCTTTTCAAAAGACGAAATTTTAGCCAGTGTTTTTCACCATAATATTGTGGCTTACATAGTTTTAGTGATAGCCGCTTTATTAACGGCAACGTACATGTTTAGATTGTTGTTTTTAACTTTTCATGGGGAATTTAGAGGAACGGATTATGCACTAAAAGACGTGCATGAGTCCAACTGGAAAATGACCACTCCATTAGTAGTTTTGGCCGTATTGAGTATTTTAGGTGGAGTATTAAATTTACCACATTACTTGTTGCACACGGATGGATTTCTAGCATCATGGCTTAGACCAACGTTTTTGATTTTTGAAAATCCAGCACATACGGACATTACAACGGAAATTATCTTAATAGGTGTCGCAATCTCTATTTTCCTATTTGGATTTATATACAGCCGTAGCCGATACATTACCAAAAACATGTCGCCGGAGCAATCAACTGCAGGTATCGAAAAAGTACTTTCCAATAAATTTTATATCGATGAGTTTTATCAAAAAGCCATTGTTAGGCCTATTGAATTTTTAGGAGATATTCTATTTGCGCTTGTGGATACCTTGTTGCTTTATGGATTGACATTTAGCGTTCACCCTATTTTACGATTTATCGGGCGATTCAATCGTAAAATCCAAAATGGAAATATTGAGTATTACTTATTATACATGGTTGGCGCTATTGCGTTATTGTTAGGCCTTAATTTATTATTTGCATAGTGGAATTACTAATTATTGCTCCGATTGTATTGGCCCTTGTTTCCGCACTAGGAAGCAAATGGAATAAATGGATCACCTGGATATTTTCTATGGCGGGCCTTGTCGTGCTTCTTGGAAATTGGGGCTCTTTAGCGCCTTTAGTAAAAGGAGCTGAATTCGCCACTTTGGTTGACTATCCTTGGTTGGGAGAAACAGTACATTTCCAATTGGGTATCGATGGAATTAGCTTCTTTTTGTTATTGCTAACGAACATGCTCATTCCGGTAATCGTTTTGTCCATCAATTCGGATAAACGTTTAGCATTGATTCCCCTTATTTTATTCATGCAAGCCGGTCTCAACGGTGTTTTTATGGCACAAGACGGATTGTTGTTTTACCTCTTCTGGGAATTGGCAATGATTCCAATATATTTCATTACACTCATGTATTCAGAACGCGATGCCTTTGCTACGACTATCCGTTTCTTCGTGTACACATTTATCGGATCTTTAGCCATGTTAGCTTCTTTAATTTTCTTGGGAAGCAAATCACTCAACGGATCTTTCGCCTATACTGATTTATATAACGTTCAGCTAAGCTTTGCCGAATCAATTTGGGTAGGAGCGGGGTTTCTTTTGGCATTCGCCGTGAAAATACCGCTATTTCCCTTCCATGTATGGCAACCCAATACCTACACCTACGCCCCTGCACAAGGTTCGATGCTCTTATCAGGTATCATGCTCAAGATGGGACTTTACGGCGTTTTACGTTGGTATTTCCCAATGGCGACGGAAAGTATTGACTTTTATCAACCTATTATAATGACATTAGCGGTTATTGGCGTAATCTACGGAGCCATAATTGCCATGCGCCAAGATGATATGAAACGAATGATTGCATATAGTTCCATTTCTCACGTTGGACTTATTGCGGCAGGATTGTTCGCCCTTAATAGCTCTGGATTTCAAGGTGGATTGCTGCAAATGTTTGTGCACGGTATCAATGTCGTAGGTTTATTTGTGGCTGTAAATATTATCGAAAGAAATTTCGGGACCAGAAACCTCAATGAATTGGGCGGAATCGCCCAAAAAAATAAGTTATTTACCGTTTTATTCTTCCTTGTAATAATTGGAACCGTAGCCGCTCCCTTAACCAATGGTTTCCCTGGGGAATTTTTATTGTTAAAATCCATTTTTGACTACCAGGCCACTTATGCCGTATTCGCGGGACTCACCATCATTTTTTGTGCGGTTTACATGTTGCGTATGTTCCAATTTTCAATGCTGGGTGAGTGCAATACCGAAACTGAAAATAAGACCATACCGATTGCACAACTGATTCCGCTGTTTGTGGTTGCTTTTTTTGTAATTTCAATTGGATTCTTCCCCCAATGGTATTTGGATTTATTTCAAAATTCATCTGCGGGTTTGTTAAACATGATTTCTAACGTAAAAGGAGTATTATCGTGATTGCTATAGCTATCGTATTTTTTGGGGCCTTGGCCCTTCTTTTTATCGGCCTCAATAAAGAGGAGAAAAGTTTAAAACTTGCTGCGGCATCAATATTAGGTTTAGCAGGTATTTCCATATTTGCAGAATCTAAGGGAATAATTAATGTAGATGCTTTTTTTACTTGGGTGCCTGCCGGTATGATTACATTCAACCCAACGGCTCAAGTTATTGCGGCTATACTCACTGTAATGGCAATGATTATCATTAATTTAATGCCGGCGGTGTCGCGCAAAGGAATGGATGTTATTGCATTGATGATGTTTTCTTTATGCGGAGGCCTTCTTATGATTGGGGCTCAGCATTTAGTGGTGTTATTTTTAGGTATTGAAATCCTATCTATCCCCTTATTTGTTCTTGCAGGAAGTGAAAAAGACGATATATATGGTAATGAGGCTTCGCTGAAATACTTTTTAATGGGTGCTTTTTCAACAGCAATTTTTCTATTAGGCGCTACTTTTCTTTATGGCGGCAGTGGAACCATGTACTATCATGAAATTTTATTGCGACTTTCCTTCGCGGAACATTTTGGAGAGTTTCCTATTTTGATGCAAACGGGACTGGTTTTAGTTTCCGTTGGTTTGCTGTTTAAAGTATCAGCCGTTCCTTTTCATTTTTGGAGTCCCGATGTATATGAAGGTTCCCCCAATAGAATTGCGGCTTTTATGGCCATCATTGTAAAAATTGCGGGATTTGCTGCATTTGCGCAATTACTGACTGCCTTCGTTCCTATGCAAACGTGGTATTCCAATTGGATGTTACCAATTTCCGCCATAACGGTATTGGCAGGAAACATAATGGCTCTAGCGCAACAGTCCTACAAAAGAATGTTGGCGTATTCTAGTATTAGTCATGCTGGATATTTATTGTTGTTTTTATTGCAACCCATTCAAGAGAACTTTCAAGTTTTAGGTGTCTATTTATTGTCCTACGGATTAGGAACGGCTGTTTTATTTTACTTGTTTGATAAATATGCAACCTCGCAAGACAAAACGGTTGGCATATTTACAGGTATTGCCTACACCAACCGATTTGATGCTATGGCATTAATAGTGGCTACTTTAACGGTAGCGGGTATTCCCTCAACTATCGGCTTTATAGCTAAATACCAGTTGTTTACTGCTGCATTTCCCACAGCCATGTGGGGTGTTTTATTGGCATTAGTAGGATCTGCTATTAGTATTTCATACTATTTCAAACCATTTAGGGTATTATTCAAAACCGAATCAGACGTTCAACCATCTATTCATTTTACTTGGAAATACGTTTGTCTACTGGGTGTTACATTAAGTATGGTAATCCTAGGATTGTTTCCAGTGCTTTTGAATTGGATTTTTTAACGCAGCTGCGGGGCGTGTGAATTTCCCCCGAAAAGCGAATTCCAATCTAAATAAGAGCCCCAACACGTTGGTGTAAATATATTTGGAATTGACATCAATGCAGACCACTTATTTCAGTATCAACTTTTAGAAGCGAATTCCGAAGCGGTAAATAAATGCCCCCAATGCGTTGGTGTAGCTATATTTTGGATTGAAAGCCACACCAATTAGTGCATACATACCCAAACGCCCATCATCGTTGTATCCTCCTCCCAAAATTGGAGTGCCAAACCATTGCCGTTCGCGCGGGTCAAAAGAAACTATTGAATTTTGATAACGGTACTCGACATGCAGAAATAGATTTGAAATGGGCAAACGAGCAAAACTGTAAATACCCCCAATTGGACTCAATACATTATTGAAATTATCTCCATAAATAGATCCGGTAAGTCCAGCGGCTACATAAAATCTTTCATTGATATGAATGCCCGTATAGGGGGCTAGCTCGAGCAAATAGGTAATGCCACTTCCGAAGGCTGTGAAATCCATACCGTGGTACGCAATATCCTTATAGCGATAGGCTACTATTTCATCTGCAAACTTGGTTTCTTGAATTGATTGGTTCGCCTGTTTTCGTGTGCTATCCAATCCCTCATACTGTCCAAAAACAGAATTCGACAATAGTAATATAACAATAATAAAAACTAAAGGTGTATTTCTACTCATGTATTTGGTGTCTCACAATATTACATGTAAAATTGTAGGCGTTTATGAACAACGGTAAAAAGATTCACAATTTTTCAGCAGGGCCGTCGATTTTATCGGACTACGCCCTAGAAAAAAGTGCACAAGACATTGACAATTTTGCAGGAATGGGTTTAAGCGTTCTTGAAATTTCACACAGAAGCAAACAGTTCGTTGACGTAGTTGATCAAGCGCAACATTTGGTTCGCCAATTGATGGGGTTGAATGAAGACTACGATGTTCTTTTTTTGCAAGGTGGTGCTTCTACTCAGTTCTTTCAGGTACCTCAAAATTTCCTACAACAAAAAGCAGTTTATTTGAACACGGGTGTTTGGTCCCAAAAAGCAATTGAAGAGGCTAAGGGATTTGGACGTGTGGTTGTGGCGGCTAGCAGTGAGGATAGTAATTTCAATTTTATTCCCACATCCTATACTATTGATGGGGATGCTGATTATTTCCATTGCACCAGTAACAATACCATTTTTGGCACACAGATGAAATCGTTTCCCAATTCGCCTGTGCCCATGATTTGCGATATGAGCTCCGATATTTTTTCAAAAGAAGTTGATTTCAACGCTTTTGATCTCATATACGCGGGTGCGCAAAAAAATATGGGACCTGCGGGAGTAACCCTAGTAGTAATCCGAAAAGATATGTATGCTAGAGTGGCAGACCGTCATATCCCAACCATGTTAGGTTATAAGGTTCATGGAGAAAATGGAAGTATGTACAATACACCACCGGTTTTCCCAATATTGGTTTCTAAATACAATTTAGAATGGGTAATGAATAATGGCGGCTGCGCTGGAATGCAGATACGCAATAACGAAAAAGCGGAATTACTATATGCGGCCCTTGATCGTTCTCCTTATTTTGTGGGAACCGCAGAAACAGACTCACGCAGTAATATGAATGCCTGCTTCGTTTTCAAATCCGAATTTGAACACCTAACAGAATCATTTGATGCCGCTTGTAAAGAAGGTAATATTAGTGGCTTAAAAGGCCACAGAAGTGTAGGCGGTTACAGAGCCTCAATGTACAATGCCTTACCCTTGGAAAGCGTTCAAGCTTTAGTTCACATAATAGACAATTTTGCCTCATGAGAATCTTAGCTAACGACGGTATCGATGCCGCAGGTAAAGAACTTCTCGAAAATGCAGGATTTGAAGTGGTTACTACTAAGGTCCAACAAAATGACTTGGCGACTGCAATTTCCGAGTACGATGTACTTATAGTTCGCAGTGCAACCAAAGTTAATGCCGATATCATTAATGCGAGTAAGCTAAAGTTAATCGCTCGTGCAGGTGTCGGTTTGGATAATATCGACTTGAAAGCTGCCGGTGAAAAGGGTATTACTGTCGTAAATACACCGAATGCATCGTCAAGATCGGTAGCGGAATTGGTATTTGCCCATGCATTTTCTGTAGCGCGTATGTTACACCATACCAATAGAGAAATGCCTTTGAATGGCCAAGCAGACTTCAAAAACCTTAAAAATATAGCCTCTGAAGGATTTGAACTTCAAGGTAAAACAATTGGAATTATTGGATTCGGTCGCATCGGTCAAGAAGTTGCCAAAATAGCCGTTGGCTTGGGTATGCAGGTATTGGTTTATGATTACAAGTCCCGAGTTTTTGATATCATAATAGAATTGCACCTGGCCTACAAACAACACAACTTTAAAGTTCAACTTAGTGGACAACCCATGGATGTGGTTTTGTCACAATCTGATTTCATTAGCGTACATACCCCTGGATCCGAAGAGGTTATTGGTCATGCCGAATTAGCGCAAATGAAAAAAACAGCCGTCGTTATTAATTGTGCTCGTGGCGGTGTTGTCAACGAAATTGCATTAAATGAAGCGTTAAAAACAGGTAGAATCGCTTTCGCAGGCATTGATGTTTTCCAGAACGAACCCCCAACGGATGATCTAATGCTTTCTTTATCGAATGCATCTTTGTCACCTCATATTGGAGCTAGTACGGCAGAAGCACAAATGCGAGTAGGCATAGAATTAGCGGAACGTATTATCAATCACTTGGTGAAATAATCCGTTTTATGCGCGTTTTCCCTATTACAACCTTATTACCCGAAAGAACCCAAGCACAAAAAATCGTTTCCTTGGGTTCTGGAAAACTCAGTGTCGAGGTATTGCAATCAAAAGCCCAAGCATTTGAAGATTCATACCTTCGGGTGGTGAAGCCGCAGTTTATAGACGCCTCGCTTATTTCTGAAACCCCAGAGTTTTACGATAAAAGCCGAGCGTATTTTTTAAGACTTTTAGAGAATAAGCGTATCAACCCGCATCCCAAAAGTATGTTCTACTACCAACAAGAACATCATTCAGGACTTATATTAGGGGGTTGGATTTTAGGGGTAGATGCCGAAGATTATATTAATGGTAAAGTAAAAAAACACGAAAATACCCTTTCCATTAAAGAAAATAGGCTCGTTAGACACATTGCCGCTCTAGAATCAATGGCGGAACCTGTTTTATTGAGCCAAAAATTACCTGCTATCTTGACTGAGTTAGCCGTTGAGATCTCCCATTCGGAGCCTTTATTGCACGTATCCGATGAATTACAAAATATTCATCGTGTTTGGGCTGTCGGTAATCTTCAAGATATTGAAAAAGTTGAGCATACATTCGAACAATTTGATTCTTTGTATATCGCTGATGGACATCATCGGTGCGCTGCATCATCCCGATATTTAATCGAGCGTTATGGCGTTAATTCGGGAAAAGGTATTATGGCGCTCATTATGGATGAGAATGATTTATTAGTTAAGCCCTTTTATCGAATGCTATCCCAAGTAAAACCTGAAATATTATGGGATTTTATAAATGCCGAAGGGATACATCATTGGGAAGTAGCCCATTCCCTAAGTTATGAAGACCTAAAAAAAGGTCAGATACTTTGTATCAGTAAGGATAAACGGTCCATAATCCAGATTTCTCCCGATATGATGGGGGAGAGTGCACTTTCGAAATTAGATGTGAATATTTTAGAAACTAACATCCTTAGTAAAGCCTACGATTTAAAAGATTCCTCAGAGGATAATCGTTTGACATTTATGCGTGGTGACACTCCCTTGGATACGATTTTACAAAAGTTAACCGAGGGAAGTATTGATTTGGCCTTCTTATTCGCGCCCAATACCATGTCGGAAATTCGTTTGGTAGCGGATCAAGGTGATATTATGCCTGCAAAGTCTACATTCATCGAGCCCAAAATACCAACAGGTTTGATCATCGAAGATTACAGATAAAAATAAGATTTATTGGATTCTTATTAGATTCCACATTTAGATCTTCCGGTTTCAAACTTAGAAGATTGATCCGTCAGCGTTTAATTGTTTGGTTTTTCCTCTTAAAACAACGAAAGTTGTTTCTTTTCAGGCCCAAGCTTGAAAACCGACTGGACCAATTTGTGAAGTGTGGTAATCGTTTGTTTTTCTACCGAATAAATAGAGGAAGTGCGGTGTAACTTCATTTTTATGAAACCTTCATCCTTAAGCTTTTGCAAGTGACCTGATACGGTACTTTGAGAATAGGGGAGTTTGTTGACTACCGCTTGACATGTTGATGGGCCCGATTCTGTTAAAAACAACAGAATTGCAATTCGGGCTGGGTGACCTATTGCTTTTGACAAATGAGCCAAATGATCTACTTGTGTGTCGAATGCGGAATCTTTCTTCATATCTATCGTTAATAGCAAATATACGATAGTTTATTTATTCAAGATACGTTTACGAATTAATATCCGATTTTTTATGCTTCCAACGCCGGTGACTCCAAAGCCAGGTGTGGGGTTGGTTTTGGATTTCTTGTTGCATATTACGAATACAAACCGACATGATTTCTTCGCTAGACATAGATTCTGAATCCAAGGTATCGGTAAATTTAGCGGTATAATATCCCCGTTTGATTTGGTGTTGGGTTAGGTATAAAACAGGTAATTTGTACTTTTTGGCAATTTTGGCAGGTCCATTTAAAAAAGGTGTTTCTTGATTAAAAAATGGTTCCCAATGAACGCCGTTCAAATTTGCAGGACTTTGATCGCCAATCAAGGCTGCAATAAAAGCTTCCCTCTGAGCCGTTAAGGTTGAAACAGCCCGAACGGTTTCATTCATATTTACGGGTGTTCCTTTAAATCGAGACCTCATACGGTACATTAAATAGTTAAAATTCGGATTACTTAAAGACTTATAGACAATCAAAACTATTTGATCCACATATAATTGGGATGCCAAGGCGGCCCATTCCCAATTACCAGAATGGGTTAGAACTACTACGCAGGCTTGATTATTTTTATTGTATTCGTGAAGAATTTCCGGATTTTCATAAACAACGCGTTTTTTAAGTTCCCGTTCTGAAATACTTAATCCTTTTATGATTTCCACAAAAATATCGCCAAGGTGCTTGTAATAATCGCGTTCGATTTGACGCTTTTCGGATGTTGATTTTTCTGGGAAAGCCGAATCTAAATTAGATCGAACTACTTTGAGCCGATATTTGAACACCCTATATAAGAGTAAAGAAACAAAATCAGAAAGGGCGTATAGTACGGAACAGGGGAGGCACGAAATTCCATAGAAAATCGGATATGCCACCCGCATAAACATAACAGATGCTTTTGGAATATCCGATTGATAGGGCATAACCGTCTTAATTATACTGAAAAGATTGGTGGGCTTTAAGGTTTTTAAGCGCGGCTAGCATCAATTGAATACAAGATTCAACATCGTCTTTATGGACCATCTCAACGGTGGTGTGCATATATTTCAAGGGAAGAGAAATAAGCGCAGACGCCACGCCATTGCCAGAGTAGGCAAAGCTATCTGTATCGGTGCCTGTTGAACGACTTACCGCATTTCTTTGAAACGCAATCTTGGCCTCGTTGGCCGAATTGATTATAAATTGCAATAAGTTATTTTGAACTGCTGGTCCGTAAGTTACAACAGCCCCTTTTCCGCATTTGGTATCTCCTTGGAGTTTCTTGTTATATAATGGACTGTAGGTGTCATGGGTAACATCGGTTACTATGGCTACATCGGGTGCTAGGCGCCTTGAAATCATTTCCGCACCGCGTAATCCAATCTCTTCCTGTACACTGTTAACCACATATAACGTAAATGGCAAGTCTATTTTCTGTTCTTGTATATGGCGAGCAACTTCTGCAATCATAAATCCACCCATCCGATTATCGAGAGCACGACCAATTATAAATTGGTCATTAAGCCATTCCGAACCGGCTTCAAAAACCGCTACCGCACCGACATGAATGCCTAGTTTTTCTACTTCTTCTTTATTGGCACAACCCACATCAATACACACATTTTCGGGTTTAATCTCGGGGTCTTTGCCTAAGCGAACGTGCACGGCTGGCCAACCAAACACACCTTTAACTTTATTGCCATTTTCGCAATGGATGTAACAACGCATACTAGGTGCAATTTGAAAATCACTACCTCCATTACGAATAACATATATATAACCATCGTCGCTGATATAGTTCACAAACCAACTTATCTCATCGGCATGAGCTTCTATTACTACTTTATACTCTTTACCTGGATTTATTACTCCTACCGCAGTTCCGTATGTATCTACAAAGGATTCTGCGATATACGGTTTTAGATAATCGAGCCAAATTTTTTGTCCGCTGTACTCAAATCCGGTAGGACTTACGTTATCTAAATACGCATGTAAAAAGGTTTTTGATTCTTCTCTCATAATCTACAAATTTAATACAAATCACAGAGTATATAAGACTCGAACGAAATATGGTAATAACTTGTTAGAAGCTATAAGATAATTGTTTAACCTTTGACTTTCGAACTAGTTTAACCAAATTGAATAGTTCGATAAATCTGCTTTGGTAGAAGGGTTAAGGTTATCATCTAACCTTTGACTTTCGAACTAGTCTAACCAAATCGAATAGTTCGATAATTCTAATTTGGCAGAAAGGGTTTAGATTATCATCTAACCGTTGATATTCGAACTAGTCTAACCAAATCGAATAGTTCGATAATTTAGGTTTAATAGAAAATGGGAGTGGAGTGCTGAATACAAAAGAAAAGCCCCGCTTTCGCGAGGCTCTTTTTTGTTGTGGGGGCTACTGGATTCGAACCAGTGACCCTCTGCTTGTAAGGCAGATGCTCTGAACCAGCTGAGCTAAGCCCCCTTGACTCTTTCGAGGATGCAAATATACAACGATTCTTTTTGTACACAACAAGCATTTTACAAAAAAATATCATAAAAATCACAATGTTATATAAATCAAAGGAATAGCACTACGAAAAATCGGACAAATTCCTCGGCTGTACATCAATGGTTTGAAATTTGGCGACTTTAACCTGTCCAGGCAGTCCGTTTTTTGCCTTTGAAACCATTTTACGTTCGGTATACATGACGGTTTGCAAGGTTTGACTTTTGCCTTTTGAGTTGAACGCACAATAGGAAGCCACCGCCTCTAAAGTGCTTTTTGCTACCGGCTTCCCCATATTTCGTATGATTACATGGGAGCCGCTCACGTCTGCCGCGTGCATCCAAATGTCGTTTTTGTGTGCATCTTTTAACAATGCATCGTTAGACTTTGCATTTTTGCCTAGCCAGACTTCAAATCCAGAATACTCCAAGCGTTTGTAAGGTTTTTGGCTTTCAACGCTTTTTTGTGCGCCCCCCTTTAATTGGGGCACGAATTCACGAAACGGTCGCAAATCTTTAGGGGTTGCTGCCTTTAGCGCTTCGGCTTCTATGTTTTCCCAAACCTTTAATTGTGCTGTTAATAAATCTATATTCTGATCCAAATGGGCGATTTCAAGTCCTTGGTTTTTTGCTTTCTTGTAACACTTTTCAGCGTTTTCAGCCGCTGATAGGTCCGGATTGATTTTTAAACGGATACGCTGACCGGTAAAGAAATCAGTAATAAGTGCTTCCGATGTGCCTTTTCGAATGGAATGCGCATGGCCTAGAATTAAATCCCCAATTTCTTTAAAACTGCGCTGATTGTTCATTTCTGATTTGCGAGCTTGATAGGTTTTTAATCGATTGCGAATTGATTTTAATTGTCGGCCCGATTCCCCAAGTAAGAGAATTTTTTCACGCTCAAAAAAATACCATCTTAAATACGAACGCAATTCAACTTCCAATACCCCAAGCACGGCATCCAATGTCATTAAAGGAGTTGGAATCCAATTTATAACGGCCTTTTCACCTTCTATAATCAATTGAGGTGAATATGATAAATGATTTGATAGTGAATGAATTGATTTTTCTTTATTTTCTGAATCTTGTTCAAAAAAGTCAGGATGAATTTCCAATACCTCTTCAATCCCAAATCCCTTTATTAACGATTTCCATTGCTCGTGATTTTCTATATTAGGCAAGGCGATACGGTCTGATGCCATCGATTGCCAACAGGTGGCAATATCTGTCCAACTCAATTCCCAGTCTTTTTTAAAATTGAATCGGAATATGTGATCGGGAATCATATTTGCTTTCTCATATAGCAAAACATTGCCAAACTTTCCGAAGGACTTTAATAGTAAACGAGACCCGTTTTGGAATTCAACCGCAAAAACGCGATCAAATAAGCCATAGATTACATCTACAACTACGTGCCCTTCTATTTCTTTGAGTTGTAAGACCGCATTGGATTTTACTTTTGACTTTGAATCTGTCCAATTCGCTTTGGTCAAAAGTAGGGCACCTTCTACAAATTTAACTTCATAGCAAATCTCTTGTTTGCCCTTGTAGAAATGCAACAACAGTCCGTCTTTATTAAAACTCAATCCATGACTAAAGATGGCCCCTTGAATTTCATTGAACAATTGGGCGGCAAAAAGGCGGTATAAACGATGATGTGCAATCACATTACAAAGTTCGACTATTATAATCGCTTTTGAGGATATTGCAAATTGCATTTGCTAGGTTGTAATCATAAATCCGCATTTATACAAACTGTTACATGGCATTATACTTTTGAGCGTATCGTATAAAATATAATATTCCTTATATTCGTAGACTTTATATTGCTATGGCATTTTATTATAAACTCGGACAAATTCCCCGGAAAAGACATACTCAGTTTCGAAAACCTGATGGCACCCTCTACTCAGAAGAATTGATTTCAACGGAAGGCTTTAATAGCTTATATTCATTGGTTTACCATGCACATCCTCCCACTTCTGTCAAAGAAATCGGAGAACCAATAGATGTAACTCCGAAAGTAGCTTCCCCGAAAAACATGAAAAGTAGGAGTTTTGTTACGTTCGATACCCCAGCCGCAGATGACTACTTAGAAAGTAGAACCGCGCTATTGGTAAATAGCGACGTGCAAATTGGAGTGGCAGCCCCAAGGCATTCTATGACCACTTACTTCTTTAAGAATGCCGATTCTGATGAAGTTTTATTCATTCATGAGGGTAGTGGCTTGCTAAAAACCATTTATGGGGAAATTCCCTTTGAATACGGCGACTATTTGGTCATACCCAGAGGGTGTATCTATCAATTGCATTTTAACGATGAAAATAACCGATTATTGGTAATTGAATCACCCACGCCTATATATCCGCCCAAACGTTATCAAAATAGTTTTGGACAGTTGTTGGAACATTCTCCCTATTGTGAACGCGATGTTAAATTGCCCGAAAATCTGCAAACACACGATGAAAAAGGTGATTTTAAGGTAATGATCAAAAAACAAGATTTAATATATCCGTACACCTACGGATCACATCCATTTGATGCGATAGGTTGGGATGGGTATTCGTATCCATATGGTTTTTCGATTCACGATTTCGAACCGATTACAGGCCGTTTACACATGCCACCTCCAATACATCAAACATTCGAAGCCCGCAATTTCGTAATTTGTAGTTTTGTACCGCGCCTATACGATTACCATCCCAGTTCTATTCCAGCGCCTTACAACCATTCCAATGTGGATAGCGACGAAATTTTATACTACGTAGACGGTGATTTCATGAGTCGTAAGCACGTAGTACGAGGTATGATAACCTTGCATCCAAAAGGAATACCGCATGGTCCTCACCCCGGAACCGTAGAAAAAAGTATCGGAGCGAAAGAAACCCGCGAATTAGCCGTAATGATAGATCCATTTTTCCCATTGCAAATTACGGAGGCAGCTCTAAGAATAGAAGATCCCACTTATTATAAAAGCTGGGTTAAATAGCTTCTGAGGTTAAATAGATAAAAACATACTAAATTGAAGCTTTAAATAATCAATCTTAAACAAATATGAATCATTTTTTTAAACTTTTAGGCGTTCTTGTTTTTGGGGGAATTCAATTCACACCGCAAGCAGCTTTTTCGCAATCTGGCAGTATAGATTTTCAAAACGAATTCCTTCAGCGCAAGGTTGTTAGAAAATCGTATGCCAAAACATACAAAAATGCCGAAAAATTCCTTGAAAAGGAGTCGCGAAAGTCGCAAAGAAAAAATGAAATTCACAAGGAAATTACCCCGCTAGAATGGTGGAAGCAAGAGTACCTAATGACGATGGACCCCGCTTTAGGCAGGCCTACTCCGGAAGTGCTTCTTCCCACATTAAAACAATTGAACCGAAAGTCGGTAAGTCTTAGAGCCACTCCAGGATCTAGCTTATATCCTTGGGAATCTAGAGGGCCTAACGATATAGCAGGACGAACCCGCGCCCTTTGTTGGGATGCAGCAGATAGTAAACAGCTGCGGGTTTTTGCCGCAGGTGTAACGGGTGGTTTATGGGTAAATGACGATATAAGCAATGCCAGCAGTGATTGGAAGCAGATAAATGGACTTTGGTCTAACCTAAACGTTAGTTGTATTGCACAAGATCCAAACGACAGTAAAATTATTTACATAGGAACGGGAGAGGGGTTTGGTACTACCGCTTCTAGTTCTAGAGGGTTTGGCATTTTCAAAACTACAGACGGCGGAAAATCATGGACGCACCTAAGCACTACGGAAGGTTTGTTTTATATAAATGACATCGCTGTGCGGAATGAATCGGGGAGTAGTGTATTGTATGTGGCCACCGATATCCTTTACTATCAAGGACAATGGCATGGAACAAATACCGATGCGGGATTATTACGAAGTACCGATGGGGGAGCCTCTTTCACCAATGTGAGTCCTTTTATTCCCTCACAATCGCAACGATATATTGCATCAGATCTTGAAATTGGACCCGATAATAGATTGTGGGTGGGTACTCGGAAAAATATGTATTCTTCTGCAAGCGACCAAGGCGGCGGTCGTGTTTTATATTCAGATAACGGAACAAGCTTTACCGAATCTTACAAAAATAGCAACGCACTTAAGGGTAGAGTTGAATTGGCTTGTGCCCCAAGCTCTAAAGATACATTGTATGCCGTTGTCGAAGCCAATGGTGTGGTTCAAGATGTTGCGCGTAGTTTCAATGCAGGCAGCACTTGGTCGACATTTACCGAGCCGAGCGATGCAGATAAAGGAATTCCAAGTACTGATTTCACACGAGGTCAAGCTTGGTATGACTTAATCATTGCCGTAAATCCAAAAAACGCCGCAGAATTGGTAATTGGCGGGGTTAATTTCTTCATGAGCAAGGAATCAGGCAATAATTGGAAACAAATCTCCAAATGGTCTAACAATCCTGGAATGGATGCGTTGTCTTGTTCTTACATACATGCGGACATGCATGCAGCTGCTTACACCAACGATGGAAAACGTTTAATTGTAGGCACCGATGGAGGTTTGTTTTACGCCGCAGATGTGCGAAACGATCCTTGGAATAGCAATACAGCCTTTGTAGAACGCAATAACAGGTATGTAGTTACCCAATATTATGCAGGAAGTATTTCCCAAATTAATGCAAATTTCATGGTAGGTGGAGCTCAGGATAATGGAACCAGTTATACCCAAGACACAGGCTTTAATCAAAAATACATGCTCTTCGGGGGCGATGGTGGTTATTGTTTCATTCACCCCAAGATTGTTGATGCGGTTATTTTCTCCTACGTAAAGAATAATTTCTATTCTTATATCGACAATCAATTGTACTATTTAGCTCAGGATAACAATACAGGATCCTTCATCAATCCAGCAGGACTGGATTATGTAAACAATAATCTGTTTACGCAAAAAGGCAAGGGGACTCTTTATCGGAACGATATTTATGGAAGCACAACAACGCTGGCAACGATTAATTTTGCGACTAGCGTTAATGACTTGGCTACTGCCTTTCATGTGGTTGAACGAAGCACGGGTAAAGCACGGCTGTTTTTAGGGACTTCATTAGGAAACGTATTTTATAGCGATAATCCAGAGGCGGCAACACCCACATTTTCAAGCTTAGGCTCCGTGAATTCGGGAAATATAAGTTCCATAGAAACCCTAAATGGATCATTGGATACGCTGTTCCTGACGTTAACGAACTATGGGATCAATAATGTTTATGTAAGTATCAATGGAGGGACTAATTGGACGGCTATTGATAAGAACTTGCCTAATATGCCGGTGTGGGACATTGTGGCCAATCCCTACAATCGCAAAGAAGCGATAATAGCAACGGAATTTGGCATGTATCAGTGTTTAGATGTTTATAATACAGATCCAACTTGGACACCCATTCACAATGGAATGGGCGCTGTTAAAACAATGATGCTTGATTACAATAAAAAAGAAGGCGTTTTAATGGCGGCGACTCATGGTAGGGGATTCTTCACGAGCGACGCATGGGTAAAAACAGAGCCAATTGCGTATTTTAGTTTAAGCGACTCTGTTTTTTGTCAGGGTACAACGATAACTCTTGTCGATTCTTCCATTAATGATCCGAGCAAACGGGTATGGCGGACTAGCAGTAAAGACCTCGTTTTTACCAATAACGATAGCTTGTCAAAAACAACGAAGCTAGAATGTACCATACCAGGGCAGTTTTTCATTACCCTTGAAATTCAAAAAGATGGCATTACATCAAGAATTAGCAAATCCATATCCGTATTAGAATCTTATACAAACGGAATCGTGCTGAGTTCATCCAATGTGAATTATTGCGAGAGCGATAACATTATGTTAAATGCATCATTGGCAGATTCAAGTGTGCTTAAATTAAAAGGCGCCTCATTACAGTGGTTTAAAAATGGCAATCAGATAGTTGGGAATGCGAATAAGCGTTCTTTAAATATATCAGCTCCGTTGGTTAATAACGATCAGTTTTCTGTTCAATTTACTGCTGATTATGGTTGTTTGTCTCCATTAAAAGCAAGTTCCAATACGTTCACTATCAATACATCTGAGTCGACCCCTCTGAATATTACGAGAAGTTGGGATACTCTTTTTAGCAATTACATTGGAACTGGTATGGTAGAATGGTATCGAAATAATTTGAAAATTGGCACGGGAAAAAGATATACATTGATATCTAATGGTAATTTCCAAGCGAGATTGATCCAAGGGAATTGTATAGGTGCTTTTTCAAATACCATTGTTTTCGGCAGTATGAATACACAGGCTTTGGGCCAATATTTACAAATCGGACCCAATCCGAACAAAGGATTGCTTCAGATTAAATCCAACTTGGATGCCGGATTACAATTATCCATTTTTGACCTGAAAGGGCAATTGGTAAAGTCGAATATGACCATAAAGGCTCAGTTGTTAAATGAGATTGAGTTAGACATGGCGAATGGGATTTATATTTTGGTATTTAAGAATGATTCAGGAATGGAGTACCAAACGAAAATATCGTTGAACCGTTAATCAAATGCGTTAAAACTAGATAAAAACAAAATGCGAATGGGTAAATACAAATGATAGCTCCCTCGATTCCAATAATCCTTAAGTTGTTTTATAATTTACATTATGTAAAATGATAATTTCAGGGACTCTAATAAAAAGCCAATCCACTTCAAGGTTGGCTTCTTTTTTGAAGCAGATATTTATACAATGATCCAATTAACATCTAACCCAATAAGATGCATGGATATTAATTGCCCCTTTCCGATCTGACCTCGAAATAATAACACACTTCGATCTTCATAAATTTACGTGGTTTCAAACGCTAATTCTCAAGCCGCTGTATCTACGTCCGGTAACTCCTAATTCAACCCTTAAATTATCCCCTATCATACGAACAAAAAAACCAACCTATTCGTAGGTTGGTTTTTTATCTAATTCAATAATAATTTTCAGATTCTTATCAAGACCCTCAAATCCTTTGTTCAACTTAAAATCTCAAATAGCCACGAGCTCCGTTACCAGAAATGGTTTTCTCATCAACAGGCACACCATTTACAATGATATACAACGTTGCTTCACCATCTCCTTTAATCGTAACACTTAAACTTAGCAAATCGGTTTTATCTACGCAGTCAAATTCTTTTTCCCAATTCCCATTTTGATCATAAATGGTGGAATTGGTATTCCGGGCATTCTGATAACTGATTTGCATTTTGGTTGCATCACCTGTAATGCGATAGGTGAATTTATCTCCTATTCCGAATTCAAAACCATTCAACGTACGAACACGATCTCTTTGCTCTGCTGTGCACTTCTCATCTCCTATTTCTAAACAACAGGTGCGGATGGCATTAGAAATGTTGATTAACTCCTCTTTGCTGTAGTTGATGTTCTCACTTGCAAATTCCAAATACGACCTGGCTGTTTTAAACGTTTCGTTCTTTTTTGATTCTAACTTAGCCTTTTCAACAGCATCGCTTGTTTTCGAAAGTTGTTCAATGAGATCTTTGGTTTCGTACTTCATCAAAGCAACACCTAGATTCCAATTGGCATCGAAACTAAACTCGTCTAATTCACGCGCTTTTTGATAATCGGCCGTAGCTTTTGCGTAATTCCCAGCTCTCTCATTCAAATAACCGCGAATCCAATAATTCTTTGAATTGGGAACTTCTGCAATTTGCCCGTCGACTTCCGCCATAAGCTGATCTTGACGATCAATTGCCAAGTAGTAATTCACCAAAACATTGAAAATATCATTATTGTAGTTAGATTTTACCAACGCCTTTTTAATCACTTCTTTGGCACCCAACGTATCTCCTTTTTCTAAGAGAATTCGAGAATAATTTTCAACAACAAAAGGAATTGGCGTTTCATTGGTAATGAGATAATCTAGGGTAGCCATTCTTTTGGTTACGTCTGAATTATTCAAGGCATAATAAGCCAAGCGCTCTACGAAGTAAGGCCTGTCAACTTTCTGACCTTTCAATTCGTTTACCATAGCCGTATCCAATCGCTCATGCATGTTAATCAGATATTCAAAATAGGTTAGCATGGTGTCATTGATGCGCAGCTTTAACTCATCATTCGCCGTATTGAACGCCTCGGAGTAGTTTTGTGTCTCGTTGAATGTTGCGGCAAAGCAATTACCTAATATATAGCGCGCATCTTCATCATCGGTACTCGTCTTTTTTTCTTTAGAATCGTAATAATTCATTATTGACCGTGCCGATTCAAGTCCAGACTGGTATTTGATTTTAGCTAACATCGGATTACCCCGCTTATCGAAAACGGTTTGATAAACGCGAGCTCTAATCAACCACATTCTCGGGAACGTAGCTGTTTTGGGGTGCACTTTTGCTTTTTCTATTTCTTCGTGCGCAATAATGAGGTCTTCAGGCGTCCCTGATTCAAGGGCGTATTCTGCAGAGTTAACGGCGCGTTTCTGAGCGAAACTCGATCCCACCAAAAAGATAGAAACGACTAATAGAGCTGGATTTTTCAAATTGTCGAAGTTCATTTTTTATATTTTATTAAACTTGATTTTATTCTTCAACTGGTGAATCATCGGGTTCCGTATTGTCATCACTTTCTAAAATAGCTCCGTCGATTGTTTCATCTACGGGGATAATTCCTTCTACTTCCCCATCGATTGACAGAATTTCTTCATCCTCTTCGCGTGGTGTTTTAGCAATACTGGCAATGGCGTCGACACCTTTTATGTTGATCAATCGCACACCTTGAGTCGCACGACCCATAATGCGCAACGAATCTATCGCCATTCGGATTGTCATACCGCTGCGATTGATAATCATCAATCCATCGTTATCATTGACCCCCATGATGGCTACCAGGTATCCCGTTTTTTCTGTAACAGACAAGGTTTTTACTCCTTTTCCGCCACGACCTGTAATCCGATAATCCTCAATATTAGAACGCTTGCCATATCCTTTTTCACTTACCACAAGGATATTGGTCTTCTCTTCTGTATCTCTTGCACAAACCATGCCAATTACTTCGTCTTCCGCGCTTTCTAAGGTCACCCCTCTTACTCCCGCTGCCGTTCTGCCCATTGGACGTACTTTTGATTCATGGAATCGAATGGCTTTACCCATACGCTTGGCAATTACGATATCGGAATTGCCGTCGGTAACAGAAGCTTGAAGAAGTTCATCGCCATCTCTAACGGTTATTGCATTTATACCGTTGGTTCTCGGGCGGCTATAGGCCTCAATAGATGTTTTCTTGATGATACCGCGTTTGGTAACCATAACAATAAAGTTATTCTCCAAATATTCTTGATCTTTAAGATTCTTGATATTCAAATACGCTTTTATGGTATCGTCAGACGGGATATTGATTAGGTTTTGTATCGGACGGCCTTTGGTAGCTTTCGCACCTTCGGGTATTTCGTAAACCTTTAACCAGAAACAACGGCCTTGTTCTGTAAATAACAATAAATAATTGTGTGTGCTCGCTACAAACAGGTGTTCAACGAAATCTTCATCTCGGTGAGAAACCCCTCTAAGCCCACGCCCACCCCTATTTTGTTCTTTATATTCAGTTAGAGCCGTACGTTTGATATATCCTTTATGTGAAATGGTAATTACCACTTCTTCATTCGGAATTAAATCTTCAATATTAATTTCCTCCGCATTGTATTCAATTCTTGTTCTGCGATCATCTCCATGCTTTTCGGCCATTTCCGTAGTTTCGTCTTTTATGATTGACATACGTAAATTTTTATCGGCTAGGATATTTTCATAAAATTCAATTTCCTTCAAAACTGCATTATACTCCTCGCGTATCTTATCGATTTCCAATCCGGTCAATCGCTGCAAACGCATATCAAGAATGGCTTTGGTCTGAATTTCGCTAAGTCCAAATTGAGACATTAGACCTTCCCGAGCGGCTTCTGGAGTTCTGCTCTGACGGATTAACTTGATTACCGCATCTAAATTGTCCAGCGCAATGATGAGTCCCTCTAAAATATGTATACGCTTACGAGCTTCTCTAAGCATATATTGGGTACGTCGCACGATTATTTCGTGGCGATGGTCCACAAAATGCCGAATCATGTCCTTCAAATTCAACATCTCAGGCTTTCCTTTAACTAAGGCGATGTTGTTTACGGAAAATGAACTTTGTAAGGGCGTGAACTTATATAGCTGATTCAATACAACATTAGGAATGGCATCTCGTTTAAGTTCAAAAACAATTCGCATTCCTTGGCGACCGCTTTCATCGCGAACAGCCGATATACCATCAATTATTTTTTCGTGAACTAAATCTACGGCTTTTACAATTATTTGTGGCGGAGATACTTGGTAAGGGACTTCCGTGATGATAATCATTTCTTTTCCCGTTTTGGTAACCTCTATTTCGGCCTTACCTCTCATTACCACTCTACCCCTGCCCGTTTCATAGGCATCTTTAATGCCTTCAACGCCGTAAATAATACCTCCCGTTGGAAAGTCAGGACCTTTAACCGCTTCCATTAGCTCAGAAATAGTTACATCGTGATTGTCGATATACATATTAACGGCCGCACAAATTTCTCGTAAATTATGAGGTGCCATATTGGTGGCCATACCAACTGCAATACCTGAGGCCCCATTTACCAATAGGTTAGGGATTTTGCTAGGCATGACAGTAGGCTCTTGCAAACTTTCGTCAAAGTTCGGTCTGAAGTCAACCGTTTCCTTGTCGATATCGGTAATCATTTCTTCGGCAATTTTGCGCATACGGGCTTCTGTATAACGCATCGCCGCTGGTGGATCTCCATCAATACTTCCAAAGTTACCTTGACCATCAACAAATGGATAGCGTACGCTCCAGCTTTGAGCCAATCGCACCATAGCATCGTAAACGGACGAATCACCATGCGGGTGGTATTTACCCAAAACCTCACCGACAATACGGGCAGATTTCTTGTACGGGCGATTGGAAGCCAATCCTAAATCGACCATTCCATATAGCACCCTTCTATGAACGGGCTTCAATCCGTCGCGAACATCGGGCAATGCACGCGATACAATAACCGACATCGAATAATCGATGTAAGCCGTTTTCATTTCGTCTTCTATATTAATCGGAATGATTCTTTCTGTAAATTCTTCAGGTAATAGGTTATTCTCTTCCATAGTTGCACTTCAAATATCCGCAATATACAACCAAGGCCTTAACTGACCTTGACTTAAGGCTTATTATTGCCCACATTTTTTAGACAAATGAGGGGTCAAAAAAAAAGACGGGCGAACCCGTCTTTTTTTGTAGTGTAAAGTTAAATTACTTCCAATTTTTTTTGTGTTCGGTTTTTCCTGTTTTGAGATATTTCACCTTACCAGAACCGTCTTTTTCAAGTACTTGAATAGCGCCTAATCCCAAGCTATTCAAGCGATTTTTAAGCATAAGCATATCGCCTGCTACCACTACCACTACTTTATCAAGATCCATATGCTTTTTTGCCAATGCATTTAATTCTGCTTTGGTAATATTTTTTAGAATATCGGACTGCTTTTGTGCATAATCCTTAGGCAGGTCTCGCGCTTGCATATTTGAGATATAACCCGCTTTCTGCATCATGCTTTCATAGTCTAATGCTTCACTTGCCAAAAGCGCTTTCTTCGTAAACTCAAACTCCGCATCGGTGAGTCCATTTTCTTTAAATTCTCGAAGCATCCAAAGAATCTCATTGATAGCACTATCAGTAGCTTCTGCCTTTACACCCGCTGAAACGGTATAATAACCTGGCAGGTCCTTGTAAGACGAACTAAATCCACCTCTAATACCGTAAGTCCAACCTTTATCTTCTCTGATTCTTAAATTCAATCGGCTATTAAAATTCCCACCTAAAACGAAGTTCATGATGTTGTTTTTATAAAAGTCGCCATTGAAATCGTAAGGCAAACTCTTGAAGCCCAAAATAATATCGCTTTGTTCTGCATCGACATATTCAACGCCGAAAATTTGTGAGGTATTAAAGTCAGCGGCTAACGCGGGCAAGCTAATTTGGGGTTTATTACCCGAAACAGGCCAAGATTCCAAAAACTTCATAGAAGAAACCATTTCACTTTCGGAAAGCGAACCGATAACAATCGCGCTTGCCATTTCAGGTTTGAAGTATAAATCGTAATAGTTTTTTACGTCTTGGGGATTGATTTTTGCATATTCATCCGCTCCGATAAACTTACCTAATGCCGATTCGTTATAACGCAGGCGATTCCATACGTTAGACATGCCTTGTGAGCGGTTGCTTAAGCCAGAACGTGCACTTTCAATAATGCGCTTTTTGCCTTTTTTGAATTCTTTTTCATCCCAACGGGGTTCAAACATCATTTCTCTGGCCAAATTGATAGAAGCATCTAATTTGTCCTTTTCACAGGAAATATAAACCGACATACCTGTTTTGTTAGCGCTTATAGAAATAGAGGTTCCCAAACGTTCCATTTCGTTTTCCAACTGTTCAGGGGTTTTGTTTTTAGTTCCATTACCTAATGACAAGGCGAGCATTTCTGAAGTTCCCCAAGGAATATCTTTACCATTTTCAAATAAACGACCACCTTCTATAGTCACGAGGGCCAAAACACGAGAGGTTTCGTCGAAGCGCGTGCCTAATAGTCGGATGTTATTCGACAATTTGGTATCAAATGCATTCGGAATGCTTACCGTTTTAGGCGCTGATGCCTCAGGTCGAATGCTGCGTTCAAAATTATCTTTTACCACGCGCACTTCTAATCCTTTGTATTCTAACTCTAAAGCAGCACTTCCCGCAAAATTAGCATTGGGATTAAAGCTTTCGTATTTTTCAGACTTTTCATCTTTTGGGGCTTTGTAAGGTTGTACATTAATGGCAGAAGAAAATTGCCCTTTTATGTACTTTTTATAAACGCGCATAATGTCGGCGCGTGAAACCCTGCTATATCGTTCAACCTCGTTGGGTAAATTATACGTTTGATTGGAGTCGTTTTTTAAATCTAAATACCAGAAATTACTCAAGTAGTTCGCTTTCGTTGATGCCAATTCCAAACCATTAGAGTACCCCGATAAAATGTTATTTTTTGCACGCGACAAATCGTCATCAGTAAAATTCACGTATTGAAAGGAATCAATTAACACTTTAAGTTGGTCGCGCATTCCATACATATCAGACCAGGGATATCCTACCAGAGTAAAAGAGATTTCGCCTGCCAATTCGTGATTTATAGCACTTAGCGGATTATTACTCGCTTGAACCTGCAGCGCCAATTCATTGTCTACAAATCGCTTGTAAAGAACCGAACTCTGTGTGCTACCCATTAAATAGGTCAACATATCCAAGGCCGCTTCATCTTCATGATAAGCAGGCACGCCCACATAGGTAATGTAGGTTAATGGCAAATACGCGTTAGGATCCTGTACTGTTTTAACTTTATCGGCTTGAATTTCCACAGGGCGAATACGCTTTTTCTTGGCGGCTTTACCAGGAGGAATTCCCCCGAAATATTTTTGCGTCCATGCAACGACTTCGGCCGTATTGACATCTCCGGCCACGATAATAGCGGCGTTGTTAGGGCCATACCAACGCAAGAAAAAGTTGCGTAAGTCACTGCTATCGGCGCGATCTAAATCGTCTACAAATCCAATAGTGGACCAACTGTACGGGTGCTCAGCTGAATACAATTCTTGATCTTTTACCTCCATTAAAAAACCATAAGGCGCATCGTATCGCTCATCTTTTTCGTTTTTAACGGTAGCACGCTGGTTTTCAAATTTCTTCTGTGTGAAGCCTTCCAAAAAGAAGCCCATTCTATCGGCTTCCATCCAAAGTGCTGTTTCCGTGAAATTACTCGGGAAGGTTTCTACATAAACGGTTCTATCTCTCGTCGTGTTTCCGTTTACATCACCGCCGTATTCCTTTATTATTCTAAAATGTTCTTCGTCGGCTACATGCTTAGAACCTTGGAATAACATGTGCTCGAAAAAATGCGCAAATCCAGATTTACCGGGAGTTTCACGCGCGGATCCTACGTGGTAGGTAACATTTATGTGGGCTACTGGATCTGAATGATCTTCTGAAACAATGAGTGTTAAGCCATTACTTAACAAATACTTAGAATAAGGTATAACCAAAGATCCGGGCTTGGGGTCAACCTTTTCGATTAACGTCGCTTGCGAAAAAACAGTAACCGAAGCTACTAACGACAAAATGCTTAAGAGGTATTTTTTCATAAAGTTCCAAAAATACACAAATCAAAGTTATACAGATTCAAAAGTTAGACAATCGGCGTTAGTTTGGGGATAAAAAATCATTTCTGTGTTATATTTTGAATTTTTTTAAACAAAAAGTGGTTTCAGAATGTCTTAACATTGTATTATGACATCAGTTCGAATTAAAGCGAGTCTTTTTATCTTAGGGATTTTCGGAATTTCCATTTACCAAATCAATGCCAATTCATCGGGCGCTTCACAGCCTAAAACGGGAGCTCCCAACGAAACGACTTGTACATCCTGCCATAGCGGTTCGTCGTTAGTAACTTCAGGAACACAACACGGTCGTATAAACCTTAAAGGAAACTATACAGGCGGCGGTTACATCCCCGACTCCACCTATACTCTTACCGTTTCCTACGCCGAAACCGGCAGGTCTACTTTCGGATTCCAAATGACAGCGCTAGCCAACGGAAAAGCGGCAGGTACTTTTACGGCATCTACAAGAACGGGAACATTCTCCGCCACAGTTTCTGGAGACACACGCTATTACGTTGAGCACAATTCAACCGGGTCAACGGGTGTTGCTAAGGACTCAACCGCATGGACTTTTCAATGGAAAGCGCCCAATACCAACATAGGAGAGATCATCTTCTATGTAGCCCTCAATTCCGCTAATGACAATGGTGGCACCAGTGGCGATGTTATTTACAACAAAACCTTCAAAATATCACCCTCAACGCTACTCCCCAAAGCTACTGCTAGCATAAAAACAAAAGTATTGTGTCCAGGATCTACTCTTGAATTCGGGGGAAGCTCTACCAACAATGCAACGGGATATTCATGGTCCTTCCCTGGTGGAACGCCTAGTACCTCTGCGTTACAAAATCCCAAAGTTAGCTACAGTACCGCAGGAGCCAAAATCGCTATATTAACCTCCACCAATGCGAAAGGTGCCTCTTTAAAAGACACCTTGAAATTCACGGTATTGGATGCCGCCGTCAAACCCAACTTAAATATCCGCACCCCTACCGTTATATTGTGTTTGGGCGATACCCTTGAATTTAGTCTCGGCACTACAGCAAAACATACCTATAAATGGCTAAACGGGGCTACCTCGCGTAGTATACGTATAGACACATCACAATGGGTGTCAGCCGTAGCCACGCGCGATAATGGATGTTCCGTTTCAACTGACAGTGTGTTAGTTATAGGACTACCCAAGCCCCGTTTTAATGTTAGTTACGGCTTTACCACTGATAGCGTTTGCGTTAACGAAAGCATGATTGTCCTTCTTAACAGCCGTGGATTTACAGACTCCTACTCCTCCGTTTCTCCCAAAGGACCTTACTCCAAAGATTCGTTTTTAATTTATCCTATAAAAAAGGGCATTAATTCCTATCGTTTTTGGGCAAAGAGTACGGTTGGTTGCTTTTCCGAACCAAGCAAAACAAGAAACGTTATCGGAGTTGATACGCCCTCTGCACCCAAAATAACAGTCTTTGAAACTTCTAGCGACCGTATTGTTTTTTCTTGGGAAAATGTACTTAAAGCACAATCTTACGAATACTCTATCGATCTCGGCAAAACTTGGACCAAAACCGATAGTGGTTTGAACAAACGCATACAAAACGTTGCCTTGAAATCTGCGACCCAATCCGTTGATTTTTGGGTACGCGCTCGAACTGGCAATTTTTGTACATTTTCACATGTGGGTAAACTCACTGCTAAAGGGGCTGGATGTACCGAGCCAAAATGGAATATTAGCGCTTCCAACTTAATTACGTGTTTTGATAGTTTGGTTGTACTGAAGGTAAATGGACTCGGTAGATTATCGGGATACTCATTGAAAATAAATCAGGAAACATTGAAAGATAGTATTTACCGTGAATTTATAAAAACAGACCGGAATTTTACGGTAAAACTTTTAGACTCACAGCAGTTGTTATGCGGTTCGTTCGAAAAAAG
>CAMBBZ010000008.1 GCA_945863965.1 Chitinophaga pinensis
AATGGGCCATTTTAGATAATAGTGGTTGCAATTCGGGCAGCTTGCGCGTGTGCGAATTGCGATACAACATCCCCGTTCGGGTATTCCAATCTACCTCTCTGTAATAGGTATTATCGCCTAACCATAACATAAAATCAGCACCGTGCTGGGCCATCGCATTAAATATCCCATAATCGCCACCATAAGGCTTTCCGGGTCGGTCCGTTGCACTATCGTTGATATACACACAACTTCCCGCCAAAAAGGAAAACTCCGGCGGATCCATACGATACTGCCAAAGCGTTTGTGTTTTGAAATTCAAGGGGCGATTTAACTCCGCTTTTTTGCGTCCAACGAACACTTCGTATTCATATTCACGGCCCGGTTGAACGCGATCGGCTGTTAATACTGCTGTAAAAGCATTATGCGGACTTGTAGTAATCGTTTCCGTATTTATAAAGGGCAAGGAAGTTCCTTTAAGCTTGTATTTCAAAAACACCGGTTGTGCTTTTTCGGTTTGTACCCAAACTTTGACTTCTTTAAAGTCAACCGCACCTATCATAGGTCCGGCGGCCAACTGCGCTGTCGTTGGATTCAATAGACAAATGGTGAAAAATGCAAAAAATAACCTCTTTACAATTTGCGAATTCTGCAACGAATAAAACATGTGTCAAAAATACACCCTAAATATTACGCTACGATTAATCTAATGGCCAAGACTACTTGTCCCATAATTTTAGACGATGGAATACCCCAACTGTGCTACCTAAGAAAAAATAGAAACCCCGCAACCCACCGTTTCAACTGTGGGTAAAACAAAAACAGCACTCCGAAGAGTGCTGTTTTACTGGCGGTCCGGACGGGACTCGAACCCGCGACCCCGTGCGTGACAGGCACGTATTCTAACCAGCTGAACTACCGAACCGTGTCCTTTCTTTCGAAGGGACTGCAAAGGTAAGAGCTATTGCGATTGATTTCCAAATTTTTTTAAAGAATTTTTTGAAGCCCCCCAAAGCCACTATTTTCGTGTCCTCACTATGAAGCGATTGATCAGTATTACCCTCAGCACCGCCTTGTGTATCGGCACCCTATTTTCTCAATTTCCCCATACCCATAGCTACCACGATGACCCAGGGGCAATCGAAAGAAATCGCAATATCGACGTTACCCACATGCGCGTCGACGTGTCTTTCATCCCCAAAGAAAACAAAGTCTTAGGTAACGTACAACACCGTTTCAAAACCCTGCAAAATAGTACCGACACCATTTTCTTGCATGCACCGAACATAAAAATCAGCAACGTAAAACTCAACGGAAAATCGGTTAATTTTCGCACCAATGCAGACGGCCTAATCGTGAGCGCCCAACTTAAGGCTCCCTACCTCTCCGAGCATACCTTAGAAATTGACTACACGGCAACCCCGCAAAAAGGGCTCTATTTCATCGGTTGGAATTTAGATAGCATCGCAGAGCCCGCGCACATGTCGCGCCGTCAAATCTGGACGCAAGGACAAGGAATAGACAACCGAAATTGGATTCCCATGATCGACGATCGCAGCGACAAATTCACCACTGAAACGATCATCACCTTCGATAAATCTTACCAAGTACTCTCCAATGGGGAATTAATTTCCACCAAAGAAAACAAAAAAGACGGTACTAAAACCTGGCATTACTCCCTCAAAAAACCACATGCCGGCTACCTATTGATGCTCGCCATCGATCGGTACGAAATCAAAAAAAGCAAAAGTAAAAAAGGCATTGAACACCAATTTTGGTATTATCCCGAACACCCCGAACGCATAGAACCTACCAGCCGATACAGCGAGGAAATCCTCGATTTCTTGGCCGATGAAATCGGCGTTCCTTATCCTTGGGGAAGCTATTCTCAAGTGATGGTCCAAGATTTTCTTTACGGGGCTATGGAAAATACCTCAGCCACCGTTTTTGGCGACTTTTTCTGGATCGACCAACGGGCGTATTTGTTAAACCGCAATTATGTGAGTGTGAATGCCCATGAAGCTACCCACCAGTGGTTTGGCGACTTAATCACGGGTCGCAAAGACAACGAACAGTGGCTCCAAGAAAGTTTTGCTACCTTTTACCCCGGATTGGTAGAGGGTCATTTATTTTCGAATGACCACCAAGCTTGGTATTTTCGCAATAATAGAAACAGTGCTGTGGCTGCCGGACGTGAAAACTCCCTGCCCGTGCGACACTCGCTCTCGGGTTCTTCACGGCATTATCCCAAAGGCGCATTTATATTATACATGCTCCAACACCAAATCGGACGGGATAATTTCAGACGGGGCATCAAGCATTATTTGGATCAATATGCGTTCAAAACCGTAGAAACTTGGGACTTACAAAAGGCGTTTATTGATGCAACCGGCATCAATGTAGACGCATTTTTTGACCAATGGATTCACCGAGGCGGAGAACCCAAATTCAACGTGCGCTACTTCGAAAACGATAAACAAATTCAGTTTTTTGTAGAGCAAACGCATACCCAAGATGACGTAGTGCGGCATTTTGAAATCCCGGTAGACATGGCTATTTATTACAAAGACGGTCGTGTGACCCGATTTACGAAGTCGCTAAAAAACACCACAGAATCCTTCACGGTGGCCACTAACGGAGCTATCGATTTCATTTTGTTCGACGAAGGGTCGTTTATTTTAAAAGAAATAGATTTCCAAAAGTCGGAATCAGAATGGCTTGCCCAATTCCAAAAAGCGACCTTCATGCTTGACCGTTACGACGCACTCATCGCATTGCGCAACACAGCCCCCGCTCTCAAAAGTTCCGCGTTGATTCAAGCATTCACTAAGGAAACCTTTCCGATGCTTCGGGCGGAAATCGCCTCACAGCTCCTCTCCGACAATGGAACGCCTTTGTCGGTTGTAAGGAGCATCGCTATAGACAAACAAGCGGAAGTTCGATTGGTATTTGCCAAATCGGCTCCCATTTTAAAGCCCACAGAGGCCTTGATAGAAAACATGCTGCGCGACTCCAGCTATCTCATTATTGAAACGGTTTTAGATCGAATTTATGACCATCCCTTATTTGCACCGCGCAAAAATTCGATGCTCGATAAAATCAATACCGTAGATGGTTTTACTCATGGCATCCGCATCAAATATCTAGAAAAGGCGCAGACCGAATACCCCAATATGGGAATTGGAATGCGGAATGCTTTAGTGGATTTAGCGGGACCTTTATACGAATTCAGAACCCGCACGCTTGCTATGGAAGCATTACAGCGCATGAATTATTTGGATGCCAACTTAGCGAATAATTTATTTGAAGCGGCCACGAATTTCAACTCTCGTTTAAACGGTTCGGCATGGGGCGTTTTGAATTATTTCTTGAGTCAAACCGATAAGGCCCAACTCCTAAAATCCGAGGTTTGGAAATGGCAAGGTGGCGATTCTAAGAGTATTTCCTTGAGGAAAAAAATCACAGGTCAATAAGTAATTTTACCCCGAATGGATTAATTGAATAAAATGCGGTTACGCGTTTATTTATAAGCGCATTGTAGGAAATACGGTCATCAGTTCGATATGGATCAAACAGATGACTGGTTTCGTCGTTTCTTAATCACTAAAAACGATTTGTTTAGGCAAATGCTGAGTTTGGCATATCTTTTGCAACGTATTAATTGTTATGAAAACCACCCTATTCGCTTTGGCCTTGATTCTCAGTGCAGCGGTGCGGGCGCAAATTTCGCCCTCATTTCAAGTAATTCCGAATCCCGCCCACAGTCGGGCAGTCATCGAATTGAATCAAATCGATATTGAAAAGGTAGACGTGGCTATTTTCACGGTCTTAGGGACTCCTGTAAACGGAATCTATCAACAGATTCAGCGGGGCGATTCCAAAATAAACCTATATTTCCCAGATTTGCCGGAAGGTATTTACCTAATCCGTATCCGCAGTGGTGAATTTGATAGGACCCAACGCATGAAGGTTCAACGGCAATAAGGGCCTTGTGTAAGGGCCTTATTCAAAATAAAATGTGCCATTTTCTTTGATTTTCCAATACTAATCTATTAATTAGCATCTTAATTTAGCCAAATTGTGAAGATGCGATCAACCAACCCAAGCACATTTGCCAAAAGAATGAAAAATATCATGCGTTTTGCACTCCTAAGTGTGGTAAGCGGATTGAGTTTTTGGGGTTGTGCCCCCAAATTTGAAGAAGCGAAAACATTATACGATCAGGGATATTACGGCCAAGCAGCCGTAACATTCGAAAATGTATATCGAAACGAAAAAGATCCAGTGAAGAAAGAGCTTTCCTTATTATTGGGGGCAGAATCCTATCGTTTGAATAACAAATACGACCGAGCCCTTAAATTATACGAGCGGGTGCTTAAAAAAGACCCTAATAATACAACCGCGCTTCTCATGAAAGCCAATATGCTCAAGAAAATGGAAGAGTATCGTAAAGCAATCGGAGCTTACGACGACTATCTAGAGCGCGTTCCTGGCGACAGTGAAGTAATGCAGAAAATGTACGGCTGTGAATTGGCCTTGCGTTGGACCAAAGACAGTTCCTTATTTCAAGTAAAAGAATTCAAAACAGCCAATTCAAGTTCTAACGATTGGGCCCCTATGATGGCCTCACGAAAAGACGATGTTGTGTTTTTCGCTTCCGATAGAGAAGGCGGAATGAACAAACGCATATACAGCGGGACCATGGAACATTGGGCTGATATTTGGTATGTTGAAGGAAAAAAAGCGAAAAAAAAACGCGGAGCAAAAACAACTGCTGAAACCGAAATAGAATGGTTACGTCCTTTATTTTCCAAATCAGCAAGTTCCAAATTTAACGAAGGTGGACTTACCTTCAACCAACGGTATTCTGAGTTGTATATAACCCAATGTGGGGGTAACGACGGAAAATCAGAAAAATGTGCCATTTACCAAATGAAAAAAGTAGGTCCCGATTGGCAAATGGGTGATGTGCTTGAAATTTGCAAAGCCGATTCTACACACAGCTACGGACACCCTGCTCTAAGTCCCGACGATAAAGTTCTTTACTTCTCCTCAGACCGTGAAGGCGGTTATGGAGGCTTCGATTTGTGGGCCGTTACTTACAGCCGCCGCTCACGTACTTGGGGAAATCCAGTAAACTTAGGTCCCTCCATTAACTCACGAGGTAACGAATACTATCCTTATTTGAACAGCCACGACAACCGACTCTACTTCAGTTCTGATTATTGGCCTGGACTTGGCGGTATGGATATGTTTGCAGCCGACCAAACCGAGGATATTACCAAATGGGAAGATATGGAAAACCTTCGGGAGCCTCTAAACTCTGGAGGCGACGATTTTGCGATAACCTTTACGAGCGAAAGTTCTAAAAAAGGATATTTTACCTCTAACCGTGGAACCCGCCGTAATGACGATGATATATACGAGTTCGATGTGCTGCCTCTTGTTATTACCATACGCGGTATCGTTACCGATTGCAATACCAACAAACCTTTAGTAGGCGCTACCGTTACCATTACCAACGATCGCGATACGTCTAAAATCATAATGAAGGCCAACGAAAATGGCGAGTATGCGGCCGATTTAAAACCGCGTACGAATTATGAAATTACTGCCACTTTCCCAGAATTATACTATTTTGAGAAGCCTCCCGTTAATCGGACTACCATGGGAATTCGGTTCTCTACCCAATTGGAGCAAGATTTTTGCTTGATTAATCCTTTGGACCAAATTTACTCATTACCCATATTTTATGATTTAGACTCTGCGGCTATCCGACCTGATGCGGCAAAGGTGTTAGATACGTTTGCGCAAGAAGTATTAATCCGTTATCCCCGCCTAATCGCGGAATTAGGATCTCATACCGATTGCCGTGCATCTGTAGATTATAATACCCGATTGGCACAGCGTCGCGCAGATTCTGCACGCAACTATTTAATGCGCCGTTGGAATATTGATTCTGGACGTATCCTTGCCGTTGGTTTTGGAGAAACCGAACTCATTAACGACTGTAAATGTGAAGGGGCAGAAAAAGCAGGCTTTACGCCCTATGTGGCTGGGAAAACGCGTAAAATGATCATTGAAAAAGACAAAAAAGGCAATGTAATTAACAGTTATTACGATACCTACAAAGCAAGTGAAATATCGGCCATAGAAGGAAAGCCTTTTGTTAAATGCGATGAATTTCAGCACCAACAAAACCGACGTACCACCGTTCGTTTCGCCTTTGAAGATAAAAAATCACGTGTTAAAGTGAATCAAGACGTAGATTTGAACAACACCAATAAAGGATCTAATACCCGAGATTCAGCCGCGCGATTGGATTCCTTGAATGCTAAAAATCCAGCAACAGCCGTTACTGATTTAAGTTTTGCCATTAAGTTACCCTTAACCATCATTAGTGAAGATCAGGTTTCTGTTCCGGTTATGATTCAAGACACGGAGCCTGCAATGCTCATAATCGACAATAAAGCTAAAGCCAATATCATTTCACCTGAATTGGCAGCCGAATGGTGGTCGAAAAAATTAATCACCAAAAAAGATTTCGTTAGCGGCGACAAACTTAAAGTAGGAAAAGTAAAACTACCTGGTAACCGCTTCACGGTTGATTTAGTAAAAATGGGCCGTTACGAGGTTAATGGCATTCAATTTAAAATCGACGAACGTGCTACGGGTCCAATCGTCGGTATCCGCGTATTGGATAAATACTTTAAGTCTGATTCGTACAAAACGCCAACCGAATATGTACTTATTCCGAAGCGTGTTCCTAAGGAATGGCGCGCAAAACCGGTGAAGGAAAAACCACAACGGGCTCCAAAAGGCAAAAAACCGGCCGCCAAAACGGACGATGAAAAAGCCGAAGACAAAGCCGACGAAAAAGCCGAATAATCGTATTGAATATTACGAAAAAGGGCCCCTATTACCGGGGCCCTTTTTTTATACAATGGCAGCTCGAATCCGAATCAACCGTTCCATCAAACCCCGCATCTGATCAAGAGGCAGCATGTTGGCGCCATCTGACTTGGCCGATGAAGGATCTGGATGCGTTTCAACAAATAACCCATCGGCTCCCACGGCAATAGCAGCCTTTGCAATAGTTTCTATTAGTTGTGGCTTACCACCTGTTACACCCGATTGCTGATTGGGTTGCTGCAGGCTGTGCGTGATATCCATTATAACCGGAGCTCCAAAAGATTGCATTTCGGGTATATTACGGTAATCTACGATTAAGTCTGTATATCCAAAAGAATTTCCCCGATCCGTCAACATAACACGAGGATTTCCTGATTCTTGACATTTAACTAAGGCGTGTTCCATAGCTCCCGCCGCGGCAAATTGTCCCTTTTTAATATTAATCCACTTACCCGTTGCGGCAGCAGCCACCAATAATTCCGTTTGTCTGAATAAAAAAGCGGGAATTTGTAATACATCTACATAGGCAGCGGCCATTTCCGCTTCGTGAGATTCGTGTATATCCGTAACGACCGGTATGTTGAATTGGGCGCGAACTTCGGCCAAGATCTGCAGGGCCTTCTCATCGCCAATGCCCGTAAAGGAATCCAATCTCGAACGATTCGCTTTTCGATACGACCCCTTAAAAACTAACGGTATCGATAATGCTTCACTCAATTCTGCCAAAGATTCGGCAATGACAAAGGTGGTATCGCGACTTTCAATGGCACATGGACCGGCTAAAATGAAAAAGTTATTGGAGTCCGTATGTTTCAATAACGGAATTGCGGGAATCGTCATAATACAAAGATACGACCTTCAACGCGGTCTGCATTACGGCTAAGGGCAGTTCCGCTAAATCCATAAAAACAGTACCTGGTGAAACAGCCGTTCGTTTTGCTTCCCCCGAAACAGGCTAATTAATACCTAAAGAAGGAATACGATTGCCGGTTACCCTGCTCGTCCATGCCTTCAATTTTCATACTGCCACTGCTGCCCTCCATGGCCCCAATTAGTTCTTCTGGGTCTTCAAAAACTTTACCGTTGTACGACAAAATCATGAAACCTTCGCTCAGACCCATTTGGGATATGGCCCCGCCCCTGCGGATATTGAGGATTCGAATACCCGCTTTGACCTTATATTTCGCTTTGTCTTCGGCATTTAAGGGTTGAAAATCGGCCCCCAAATATTTACTGGAAACCACACCGCGCATCATGAGTTCCCGTTGTGATTTTCCATCTATAAGTTGCAGTTTCACACTCCGCTCTTTGCCATCACGAAGTGCCATTAACGTCACTTCATTATTCGGCCGTTGATAGGCCAAAAACTCGTCATAGCTAGAACGCCCATTGATGGTGAGATTGTCAATTTTGATAATCACATCGCCTACTTTTAATCCTGCTTTCTCGGCCGGACTGCCTTCTAATACGGAACGGATTTTTATGGGCTCTGGCTTCCCTTCAAATATTTGTATTTCTTCGCCGCTAATGCCCGTAACCTCGAAGCCTGTAAACGCGCGTAACACCTCTCCTTTATCGATAAAATCTCGTACAATTTTCTGCACGATATTACTGGGAATAGCAAATCCGTATCCGGCATAACTTCCGGTATTGGATTGGATAGCGGTATTGATACCGATCAGTTCTCCTTTGAGATTTACCAAAGCGCCCCCTGAATTGCCTGGATTAATAGCGGCGTCTGTTTGTATAAAACTTTCTATGGGAAATTGGTTTTTAACAATATTAATATTTCGACCCTTTGCGCTCACAATTCCTGCTGTTACTGTGCTAGTCAAGTTGAATGGATTGCCTACGGCAAGTACCCATTCGCCTACATTCACCCCTTCGGAGTTTCCAAAAACGATTGCTGGTAAGTCTTTCTTATCAATTTTAATTAGGGCCAAATCCGAACTCGGATCGGTTCCAATAACCGTGGCTTTGTATTCCCGTTTGTCTTTATTCAAAACTACCGAAATTTCTTCGGCTCCCTGAATTACGTGGTTATTGGTTACAATATATCCATCGGCATTTACAATTACACCACTACCGGTAGAGGAAGCTTTACCCCGACTTCCAAACGGATCAAAATCCCAAAACCAACCGAGGGGATTCTCATAACGCACGGTAGAAATTGTTTTTATGAATACGACCGTAGGCGTGGAAATGGCACTGGCCTGTTCAAACGAACTTAGGTCCATACCCGACGAGGCCATGCGACCCGGTATAGAAGGATAGTCCGAGGCGACGCGCAACGGTGAAGAACGCTTATTCTCTATCCATCCTTGAACCCATGAGCCCGCAAAACCAGCGGTAAATGCGACGGCTAAAATACCAATCCATGTCAATTTTTTCATAAGGGACTATTTTATAAACTCGAAAATAACAAAAAAGGTCTTTCCTAAGAAAGACCTTTCGATAAAGAGATCGGGTAGTCGGTTGGGATTTAAACCCCCATTCCTGGGAATAATCCACGTGCAATACCTGGACTTAGGAAAGGCCATGGGATGCGCGAAAGTATCAAGATCAATGCCACTACATATAACCATTTGGCACTGCTTTTTTGTTTACGGAGGTATACGCCACCCATGGTAATCAAAACAGTAGCGATAAGCATTGTTAACGTGTGTTCTATTACAAAGAAACGCTGTGCAGGTGTTTTCATTACCGCACCCATGCCATTGGCTTGAATCAACTTCAAACCCCAATTCCCCAAAAACCATTGGGCTATGCCAATTAATAGCATGATATGGGTTACGATGGTTAAGAAACGTGCTTCTTTTCCTGCTTTCCCCTGAAACGAACGAATTATCGTGTAAATTAACAAAATGAGTATGACCCAACGTAGGAGTGAGTGCATGTGATTAAGGCCCGTTATCATAGTATGATTTTTTTGCTTTTGTAAAGCGAAGTTACGGAAAATGCAAAAACTTATTGACTGATTTTTTGTCGAAATCACATTTTAACCCTAGGCAACAACGCCAAAAGTCTGTTAAAAATAGTATTTTCGTTTTATGATAAAAAAGTGGATTATCCGCATCAGTGCCGTTATTGCTGTATTTTTTGTACTGCTATTGATATTGCCTTTTATGTTTAAAGGTAAAATTTTAAGCGCCGCCCAAAAAACCGCATCAGAGTCGGTTACCGCTACGATTAGTTTTGATGAAGACCTAAGCCTTAGTTTGATTCGTAACTTCCCCAATTTATCGGTGGGCGTTAATAACGTCCGGGTAATTGGTCAAGACTCTTTTCAAAACGACACCTTATTTCAAGCCAAACAGATTCGGCTAACCCTAGACCTTGCTTCTTTATTCTCAGAGACCAATCCCATAAACATTAAAAAAATATACGCCCGAGAACCCCGGATTTTTGTACACTTTTTAAAAAGCGGTCGGGCCAATTACGACATTGTTCCTTACGACAGCTCAGCGGTTGAAGAACCCGTTGATACTTCCGCTGCCCCAATGTCATTAAACTTAAACAATATCGATATCGAAAACGGCTACATCCATTACAAGGACGTGAGCATGGGCGTTGACTTTGTGTCTGCCGGTACCGATTTTCAAGCTAAAGGCGATTTTGCCAAAGATATTTTCACCCTTGCCAGCCATTACCAAGCAAAATCATTAAACCTTTCTTATGAGGGAATGACCCTTGTTTCCAAAGCGGTATTTGACGTAAAAAGTGATATACAGATGGACTTAGAAAAATTCCGATTTGCATTTGAACCCCTAACCGCTCGATTGAATGAACTGCCTATAGAAATGCGAGGTTGGATTCAAATGAACGATGAGAATATGGATATGGATTTAAAAATAGACGTCCCCAATTCAGAATTCAAATCCCTACTATCTGCGGTTCCTGGTTGTTATACTTCAGATTTTAAAAACGTAAATGCCTCTGGCAAAATGTCTTTCAAAATGGCCATAAAAGGCATTATGGATGATCTTAAAATGCCACAAACCAAAATGGATTTGAGCATTGAAAATGCCCAATTCCAATACCCCGATTTACCGAAATCTGTTAGTGGCATTAATGTAGACCTACATATATTAAACGAAGATGGAGATCCAGATCATACCACCGTAAACCTGAAAAACTTTAGTTTACTATTGGGTAAAGACCCGTTCAAAATGAACCTATTTACACAAAACCCTGTTTCTAGTCCATACGCCCGAGGTGCCATATCTGCCAATCTTACCCTTAACGATTGGAAAGACCTATTGCCTTTAGATTCGGGAGTATCCGTTTCAGGGAATGTGAAAGCCGGTTTGGTTTTCGACGGACACTATTCCTCAATTACCCAACAAAAATTTGACGACCTTAAAGTGGAAGGATCACTCGGATTAAGCAACTTCCAATATTCCGCCCCAGGGTTACTTCTAACCAACATCAAAAACCTAGATATCAAAGCAACCCCTAGCGCCTTTATCATAAGTCCCTCATCCATTCGATATGGTTCTTCTTCGGTGGAAATTACCGAAGGCCGACTTAACAATATGTTAGGTTATGCCCTGCATAAAGAAACCCTAAGTGGTGCGCTCCGCATCAACAGCCAGCGTATCGATCTGAATGAGTGGATGCCCACCAGCGAAACGACTTCCCAAGAAAAAGAAAAAAGTAGCGATACGGCAGCCCTAACCGCCCCGCAAATTCCATTGAATATCGACATGGTATTCCAAGGCAAAATTGGAGAGCTTCTTTATGAAGACTACCAGCTAAAAAATTGTGAGGCGCAAATTGCCATTAAAGAAGGAAAGGTAAATATCAATCCTATAAAAGCAGAAATGTGGGGAAGCCAAATTTCGTTTTCTACCAATTATGCCTATTTCGAAGGGGGCAAACCTCATATCAATGCCGCCTTTTCGTTGCAAAATCTCATCCCAAAAAACATCAGTAGCAATTTCAAAATGCTCAATACCTACGCCCCTATTTTGAAAGATTTAGACGCTCCTTTTAACCTATCCATGGAAATGATTAGTGATCTCGGAGAGGATTTGAGCGTAGATATGCAGAGCGTATCGGCCGACGGATTAATGGCGGTTACTCAGGCTCAAAACTTGAAATCACCTGAGTGGCTTAAGCAAGTTTTTGAACAACTGAAATGGAACAAAAGCAAACTCGGTGATGTCAAAATCAAACCGGGAAGACTGGGATTTGCCATAAACGACGGTAAATTATCGCTAAAAGACAGCATCCGCTTAGATGTTTATGAAGGGGCTAAAATGGCTTTTGCCGGAGATGTAGATTTAGCACAAAATCTAAATTTCAAAGGCTTCTTCTATACCCAAGGCAAAGCGGTTCCCATGTCTATAGTTGGAACCACCACCAGTCCAAAATTGCGTATCGATTGGAAACAATTGGGATTAAAAGTGGTGGAAGAGTATAAAGAAAAGGCCGTTACCGAAGTCAAAAAGGAAGTCAATAAAGTGGCTGATAAAGCCATCGAAGAGGCTGAAACCCAAGCGGCTAAATTGAGAGCAGAAGCTAAAGAAAAAGCCGACCAACTGCGCAGTGAAGGAAAAAACCTAGCCGAGAAAACGCGGAAAGAAACCGACAAATTAGTTCAAGCAAGTTTGGATAAAACAAAGGCGGAAATAGACGCAACGGTGGCGAAAGCCCGTAATCCATTAGAAAAAATGGCCGCTGAAAAAATCGGCAAAAAACTCAACGAGGAAGCTCAGAAGAAAGCAGAAAAATTGAGAAAAGAAGGTTACGACAAAGCCGATAAGATTGAATCTGAAGCCAATGCCAAAGCCGAAACACTTGAAAAAGAAACCGATAGGCGCTCCCAAAAACTCATCGACGATGCGAAAGCCCAACAACAGTCCAAACTGAAATAACCAATCGAATTAGCCACATCGATAAAACGAGATTATACATAAATATCTGTTGTACAATTGGTTTAAAACGTTCAACAAGGCAGCTTGGGTGTTTCACCCAAGCTGCGCGCTTATGAACTCTTAATTACACCACAATACAAAACGCGTATTCCGTCTGCGCTATTGATGATTAAAGGGTTAACAGGGGTTGTAATCAGGCTCAAGAAAAGTAGTTTTAGAGGTATACCGCCTATTAAATTAACCCTCCTGGGTTTCTTTTGTCACCCTAAAACAAAGGTGCACTACTAGAATTTGGTAGAAACAACAAATCGATTGAGGATTTATCGTAATTTTGAATACTATTTAAATATGACAGCAATTAGGTTCGAAGGCCGAAACGGCGAATTCTTCTCAACAATGAGAAATAGAATTAACGAGTATTTTAGCGAAAACAACATTCAACCAACGGGCAATTGGAAGTTATATTGGAAAACCATTATCCTTTTCAGTGTTCTTATCGGTTGTTATTTAATGATTTTAATGCTTCACCCACAAAACAGCTGGATCTATTTGGCCTATGGCATTATGGGTTTGGCTTTCGCCGGTATTGGTTTTAACGTAATGCACGATGGCGCTCACGGCAGCTACTCCAAACATGCATGGTTGAATAAAATTATGGCCAACTCTCTAAACCTTTTGGGTGGAAGCGCCTTTTTATGGGCTGAGAAACACAATGTGGTGCATCATAGTTTCACCAACATCGAGGGCATCGATGACGATATCGACCTATGGCCTTTATTGCGCGTAAACACAGCCAAAAAGAAATTGTGGTTTCATAAATATCAGCACATTTACGGCTTACCCTTGTACACCGTAGCCTATTTGGCTTGGATCTACATGCAAGATTTTAAAAAGTACTTCACAGGTAAAGTGGTAGACCGCCCTTTCAAAAACAAATTAAATACCTTCCAGCATATCGAATTCTGGGCTTCTAAGGTGGTTTATTTTAGTATGTTCGTATTGGTACCTGCCTACTTTATCGGATTTACAACGGCTATTCTTGGATACCTATTAATGGCTATCGTAACCGGTATCTGTATCACTATCGTATTCCAATTGGCGCACGTAGTGGAAGACATTCATTTTGTGACCGACAAAGCGGACGCGGATAACGCCAATATCGTAATTGATACGATTCACGTTCAGGATGATTGGGCTACCCACCAAATACGCACTACCTCTAACTTCAGCACCAAAAGCAAGTTCCTAACTTGGGCATTAGGGGGTTTGAACTTTCAAGTAGAACACCACTTATTTCCTAAAATTAGTCACATCCATTACCCAAAAATTAACGAAATAGTGAAGAAAACGTGTGAAGATTTCAATGTACAGTACAACGAAATCCCCTCCTTTTTTAAGGCCGTTCGCTCGCATTTCATGCACTTGAAGGTGATCGGACAAGTCGCATAAATTCAATTTAAAACTAAGCGAGGTTACCCAAACCTCATTCATACCCATAGAAAAGCGAGACGTGCACGTCTCGCTTTTTTTATAGCTAATTCCCCTAGTACCCAATATGGCAATTCCACAAAAAAGGCGCGATGTAAGCACATCCCGCCTTTTCTATTGTAATCGAAAAATATCTTAATTATTCGCAGGACCAGCCGCCCACAATCCAACAAGATGCACCAACACTTCACGAGATTTTTCCATGTCTTGAACACTTACGTATTCATGTTTACCATGAAAGGCCATTTCACCCGTGAAGATATTCGGACATGGGAGTCCCATAAAACTCAAACGAGACCCATCCGTTCCTCCCCTTGCACTGCTTAATTGCGGTACGATTCCAGCCATTTCAATGGCTTTAACCGCATATTCAGAAATAGCAGGCGTTAACATGACCACTTCCTTCATATTGCGATACTGCGCCTCGGTGCTCATTTCCATGCGCGTTCCAGGATAATCAGCCACCGTAGCCTCTGCAATAGCCTTCAATCGTGCTTCGTGTTCGGCCAATTTTGCCGTTTCAAAATCACGTACAATAAATTTCACCCACGCATGCTCAGCCACCCCTCCCATCGTTACCGGATGCACAAACCCTTCACGATCGGACGTAGTTTCAGGACTGAATTCGCCTTTCGGTAAGCGACTCAAAAAATCACCCGCTACCTTCAGCGCGTTCACCAATTTCCCCTTGGCATAACCAGGATGTGCCGAAATTCCATAGAAATTAAGCGTGGCACCATCGGCACTAAAGGTTTCATCTTCGTAACTACCGCGTTCTCCCGCATCTAACGTATAACCGTAATCCGCCCCCAATTTTTCAATATTCACATAATCGACCCCGCGACCAATTTCTTCATCGGGCGTAAATAAAATACGGATATCGCCATGGGGCAAACTCGGATTGTTAACCATATACTGCACAAAATCCATAATTACGGCAACCCCCGCTTTATCATCAGCCCCTAATAAGGTGGTACCCGAAGCAGTAATGATATCATCGCCGAGGCGCTCCAATAAATACGGATGCGCTGCGGCTTGGATAACCTGACTGGTATCGTCGGGCAAAACCAAATCCTGACCTTGATAATTTTTATGTATAATGGGCTTCACATTGGCACCCGTGCAATCGGGTGACGTATCAACATGCGCACAAAAACAAATCACCGGTACTTTTTTGTCGATATTGGACTTCAAAGTGGCATACACATATCCGAACTCATCCAAATGGGCATCGGATATCCCCATTTCTAAAAGTTCCGATACCAACAACCTGCTTAAATCTTTCTGCTTTTCGGTGCTGGGAAACGTAGTGCTTTCAGGATCGCTTTGCGTATCTATTTTGGCATAATCGCAAAAGCGATCGGCAATGTATTTATTCATGTTGCTTTACTAAATCGGTTAAAGACATTTCCAGTGCTTTGGCGGAAATACCGGTTGACTTTGGATTGAACTGATGCACCCGCGCCATGGCGCCGGCAATTATTTGACTTACATCTTTAAAAATGGCCACATCGGTTACCTCCGCATTTTTAGTCATCAAATACGCAAAAACACGCGCCATTCCACAATTAGCAATGAAATCTGGTATCACCGCCATTTGTGAATCGGCCATTCTTGAAATAGGACCCATAAAAATTTCCGAATCGGCAAAAGGCACATTCGCACCGCAAGAAACCACTTCAATGCCCACATTTACCAAGCGTTTCACTTGATCTTCGGTAATTAAGCGACTCGCCGCTCCTGGGATGAAAATTTCTGCAGGAACATCCCATATTTTTTCATTGACTTCCTCAAACGACAACATATTGGGTGCGTTCAAAGCGTTACCCTCGCGATTCAAGAAAAGTTCAACCACTTCTTCGTGACCAAGGCCTTGAGGCGCTATGATACCGCCATTGCGATCAATAATTCCCCCAATACGAATGCCGTATTTGGTTAAATAAAAAGCCGCCGCCGCTGCTACATTACCCCAACCTTGAATAATGGCCAACTTATTATTCATAAAGCCACCATAAATCTCGTAGTAATGTCGAACCGCCTCGGCTACCCCCCAACCCGTTATCATATCGGCGATGGTATATCCTTTTTCTAAAGAAGGGGTAAGACGTTCGTCGGTAATAGGCAATAATACGCCCTTTTGTAAACGAGAAATAGCCTTTAAACGCTCTTCCGGAGTATACGCCGTATGATATCCGTTTACAACGCCCTCTTGGGGATGTAAAATATCAAGAGCCGCCGTCATGGGAATCACTTCGTGAATTTCATCCACGTTCAAATCGCCACCCGTGCCATAATAATGCTTCAAAATGGGCTTTACCGCTTTATACCAACGCTCTAAAACCCCCTTTTTTCGGGGATCGGCCGGATCGAAGTTAATTCCCGATTTCGCGCCCCCAATCGGAGGTCCCGCAATCGTAAATTTCACTTCCATTGTTTTGGCCAAGCTTTCCACCTCGCGCTGATTCAATCCTTTGCGCATCCGCGTACCGCCACCGGCGGCACCATTACGCAATGAATTTATTACCACCCAGCCCTCGGCTTCCGTTTCAGTATCCTTCCACGAGAACACAATATGTGCTTGTTTGTTCTCGAATTTGTTGATTAAAGTATCTAATTTCACGTTATAATAGCTTCGAAAAATCACCGTCTAATGAACCTCCAATAACCGAGCGCAAGGCACCCGTTGTTTCCCCAGAAACATTACTTAAGTTCTTAACCCGCATAGCACCAAGCAATGCAAAAATCATCGCTTCTTTATATTGAATTAGTTGGGTATCGGGCACCACAATATCCGAATCCGACTCTGATTTTATATAATCGATAAGGGTATCGTTAAAAACACCGCCACCGGTAACCAATATCTTCATTTCATGTAAGGGCTTCGGGGCATAGGCCTCTAACGACATCGCAATTTGTGTGGCAATGTGCATAACCAAGGTTTTCATCCGATCTTCCAATGGATTCTCGTCGAAATCGCGCACCAAATGCCAAAAATCTTTATTAATCCACTCACGACCCAAACTTTTTGGAGCCGATTTGCCATAATACGCAATGGCATTCAATTGTTCCAACAGCGGGTAAATGATATTCCCCTGTTCGGCAATAGCACCGCCATCGTCGTATTTTAACTTACGCTCCCGCGCCAAGCGATTTAATACAATGTTACAAGGTGCGATATCGAAAGACAAACGACCCGCAGCCGTTTTGATCGACATATTACAAAAGCCGCCTAAATTCAAGCACGCATCGTATTCCGAAAATAACAATTCATCGCCCAAGGTAACCAAGGGAGCGCCTTGTCCGCCTGCGGCTACATCCGCACGCCTAAAATTACTCACAGTAGGAATACCAGACGTACCGTATAAGGTAGCGCCATCTCCCACCTGCGCGGTTATCCAGGCATGGGGTTGATGAAATATGGTATGTCCATGAGATGCAATTAAATCAATATTTAGGCCTGTTTCCTTCTGAAAAGCCAGGGCTAATTCGCCTAAATACCGCCCATAAAAAACATCCGTTCGAACGTATAATTCGGGATTTTGGTATTTTAATTGCGATAATCGCACCCGCCATGTTTCATTGTAAGGCAGGGTAATCGCCCTTAAAATTTCAACATTCCATTTGCCTCCTGATTGGTCTACCGCACACAATGCCAAATCAATGCCATCCATGCTCGTTCCACTCATAATCCCTAATACGTTCATAATTATTATACAATGACCTATCGCAAAAATAAGGATTTATATTAGAAACCCGATTTAACGGGCTTTTTACCTTTTCAATAGCGCCCAATCCCATCGAATTTGCTGATGCATTTCCTATTTTCATCGATTTTCATTAACATGCACACACAATGGATCGCAAAAAATTCATCAAAACCGGCGTTAGCGCCGCACTCGTAAGCTCCTTTTCTCCCTCTTGGGGGAAGCCAAAGAACGCCGGAGCCCCAAATGACACCTCAGTTAATTTGTCATATGATGTGTCCACATGGGAAAAAATCCGACAAGCCTTTCCGTTAAAACAAAACATCACCTTTCTTAATAACGGCACTATGGGAATTACCCCGAATCCCGTTTTAAACGCCATTACCGAATCCTTTACCCATATAGCCGAAAATGGCGCTTACCCACATCACAACAACCAACTTGAAACCCAACTGGCAACGCTGTTAGGCTGTCTCCCTGAAGAAATAGGCATCACAAAAAATGTGAGTGAAAGCATTAACCATATTGCCTGGGGCTTACCTCTTAAATCGGGCGATGAAGTACTCATAACCCAGCACGAACACATCGGCGGCTGCGCCGCCTGGATGCGTCGTGCCCAACTAGAAGGCATTCGAGTTACCGCCGTTCCTATTGGTTCTACCCCCGATGAATGCCTTAGCCTCATTGCTCGGGCCATTTCCCCCAAGACAAAAGCCATTGCCGTGCCGCATATACCGTGTACGACCGGACAAGTACTACCCGTGAAAGCAATTTGTGCATTGGCGCGTGAAAAAGGCCTCATCTCGGTACTAGATGGCGCCCACCCGTTGGGCATGATTCAGTTCAATTTACGCGAAATCGACTGCGATTATTATGCGGGATGCTTCCATAAATGGATGCTCGGACCTATTGGCAGCGGTTGGATGTACATAAAAAAAGACCTCATCGATAAAACCCGTATTACCCATGTGGCCGCCTATTCTGTGAATGCCTTTGATATGAGCGCGGTACCGCCGCACATGGATATACCCATTTTAGAAGTGAGCCGCTACGCCTACGGGTCCTTCTCAGGTCCGCATATCGCCGGTTGCAAAGCCGCCCTGGATTGGTACCAACTTATAGGACCCGCTCGCATCGAAAACCGCATCAAACAACTCAATACCTACCTGCGCAATAAATTAGAAGATACCGATGGAAAAGTTAAAATTCTGAATGCCAAAGACCCGTCTTCGCAAGGTGCTCAATTGGGATTCCAAATTATGCCTGCCCACACCGCCCAAAAAGACCCCAACCAAGGATTTGTGAATTTCGCCCGTGAAAATGGACTAATTTTGCGATACGTGGGCGAGAATAAGGTAGATTGTGTGCGGGTATCGACGCATTATTACAACAACGAAACCGAAATCGACCGCTTCTTCGAACTCCTAAAAGACTATGCTTGGAATCCGGCATCCACTCGATGAAACGAAACCGGAATCTATTGTTGTTTTGAAAGCCTAAAAAGTATGCCTGAAACGCAGCCCATACCCGATGATTGGACCTCGAAATGGGCGCATAACCAACCCTTCGAAATCCATTCCTCCGGCAGTACCGGCATCCCCAAACCGCATATCTTATGGCCCCAACTAATTCGTTGGAGTGCCGAACAAACGCGCAAACATTATATTCAATCGAGCAGCTTACACCAACTATTGGCCCTGCCCATCGAAAAAGTAGGCGGATTCATGCAATGGGCCCGCGCCCAAACCTGGCAATCTCCCATCGATATCATCGCCCCAAGCGCCAATCCGTTGCTCAGCTATACCGGTGCCGCCAAAATTACGTCACTCACCCCCATGCAAATTGAAGGCATTTTGAGCCACCCCGAATCGAGAAAAAAACTTCTCGATTTCGAAAGCATCCTCATCGGCGGCGCGCCCATTTCGGGGGAAATCGAAGAACGGCTTTTACTTGAATTTCCCCATATTCACTGGGTGCATACCTTCGGCATGACCGAAACTTATTCGCATTTTGCGGGTCGAGTACTCGGCCAAAAAGAATACAGCACCGTAGACGATACCGAAATACTCGTGAACGAAATAGGCCTGCAAGTTAAAAATCCCTGCACCGAAAATCAGTGGATGCAAACCCACGATTTGGTGGAAATTACCGCATCCAATTGCTTTGTTTGGACCGGCAGAAGCGATTTCACCATTAATTCCGGAGGTATCAAAATTCAATTAGAAACCGTTGAGTCTGAAATACAAAAACTAACGGGCTGGTCGCCACGTGATTTTTTCTGTTGGGGGGAACCCGATGCGGTTTTAGGACAGCGTTTGGTGCTTTATGCAAAAATGGGCTTGCACCTCAGCGATGATTTGCAATTTTCGTCGCGGTATTATCGACCCAAGCACGTATACCATTTACCTGATTTCATTTACAGCAATTCCGATAAAATAGTGCGCGCAAAAACAGTTGAAGCCTTTTTATAGGGCCGTCAAAAATTGAATTTGCGTCAAAAAACAGCATTTGGGCTTCACCATTTGACTATTGAATACCTAAAGTACCGAAAACCAAAGAATTAGCCGTGGTGACAATCCACCAAGGAGCCGGGATACTATGCGTATATGTAATACAACATCGACATAAAAAAGACCAATATTCCGATAAAACGAACCCATAAAATACGCATATACAGCGTCATATAGGCTTGAGGCAATTCGATTTCATGGGTTTTTTTATACGCCAAATATTGCGTCAAGGATATGTAAATAAACAACAAGCCAAAGTAAGCAAAAGCACTATTCACGGATGAAGTAGCCCAATAGGTAAAGACGGCATACAATAGAAAAACGGCTAAAAGCGCATACAGATTCACCATACGAAGCTTCGCAAACTGACCGATAAATCGGCCGCGTTCTTCATCAGTGAGCAGGGCCAAAGCCTTCTCATTTTGATACCGATTTATAATTATAGAGGCCACAAGAACGGCTAAGCCTCCAAAAAATACAATTTCCTTCATAATCGGTTTATTTTGTATTCAAAGGAACGGCTTTCCCCTGGCAAAAGCGAATTCATGCCTTCTTTATCGCGTAAATCGCCCTTAAACCCAATTGAATCGGCGATGCCCCACCAGGGTTCCAAACATAAAAATGGGGCCTGCGGCTTTTTCCAAATTCCCCAATACGGAGCTGGAATTCCGGTAATATCAAAATCAATAAGGGGCGTATCGCCTTTCCACAAGCGCATTGAATCAATATTTTCGTGTTTAAATACGAGGGCATCGTCTTTGAAATATTCCTCATTTAAGGATAAAAACCCATCCCCTTCGAAATTAACCCATTCCGTTTCACCGGTGTAATACCCGTTTTGAATCAAATGCCTTTGCAACCTGGTTTTCCCGATAATTTGCAAACGGCACTCTGAAATATCTCCCTCTATATGGAAACCAGGATGGGCTCCAAAGCCAAATAACATAATGGTAGATCCGGTATTTTTAACGGTATTACTGACACAAAGGGCGCGTTCTTGCAGCTCGTAATTAACGGTGAATTCAAAGTCGAACGGGTAACATGCTCTACTTAACGCATCCGCGCACAAGCGCAGGGTTACCTGATTTTCCTGTTCGTACACACAGGTAAAATCCGCATCGCGCGCAAAACCGTGTTGCGGCATCCGATAGGACTTTTCGTTATAGGTGTAAGAGTCGTTAACAAGTCTTCCCACAAAAGGAAACAAAATGGGCGACACTCGGTTCCAATAGGACTCGTTTAAATTCCAAAGTACTGGTTTACTTTGAAGTAAATCTTCCCAAGAAAGTAGTTGAGCGCCTTTCGAATCTACTTTTATACTACTGAATGCGTTCTTTATTACATGCATTACTTTATTCCACAAAGTAACACTACTTTTGAGGATAATACATGGCTAAAAAGGATGGATAATTCTAATAATTATAAGTTAAAGGCATTAATAATCGACGACGAAATTTCCGGCAGAACCATGATTGATTATTATCTTAGGGAGTATGCTAGCGATATGTTCCAAGATATGATATCGGTGGCTACGCTGCGCGAAGCCATTAGCACCATGAAATCGTTTAAACCGGATGTGATTTTTACCGATTACGAGCTGCGCAATGAAAATGGACTCATGATACAATCGCATTTAACCAAAGACATTCCTGTGGTGGTGGTTAGTGCGCATTCGCAATATGCCTTGGAAGCGGTTCAAACCAATGTGTTCGATTATTTATTAAAACCGCTAAATGAGGCTGAAATTTTGCGATTAAAGAGTCGTTTAAAGAAAAAAATTACGCGCGAAATATTGTCTACTCCCCAATTAAATTTCGAAGAGCATTTAATTATTAAAGATGCGGGAGAAAACATACTTGTGGCCTATCAAGACATTATATTCATCGAAGCTGCAGGGGCCTATTCTAAAATTGTTACAGAGGCCAAGAATTTTATAGCGTCTAAAACCTTGAAAAGTATTGAATCCAAACTTCCGTCCTCTTTTATTCGCATCCACCGATCTTTTATCGTTCCCCTTAACCAAATTGCGAGTTACTCGAGTAGTATCGTATGCCTGAAAAACGGTCAACAAATAGCGCTATCCAAAACTGGAAAAAAATTACTCCAATCCTTTATTTAGTTTTCTTAATCGTAGGGATTTTCCAACCTATCTACGCACAAGAAATTGAATATGGTAGAGAAATTAATGAGTATAACGGCCTCGTATCTAACGTATCCCGAACTACGCATACCGATGAAAACGGTGCTGTCTGGGTGGGCACCGATGCCGGTTTAAACGTATTTCCCAACTTTAACAAAGCACACCAAAAAATTTGTGGGTTTGTTAAACACTCCCAAATTTGGGCCATTTCCCAACAAGCGAATCAACTTTATATTGGAACTTTTGATTCTGGACTCTACCTTTTTGCACTCAATTCAGGAAACTTAATCAAACATTGGAATAGTACCGAAATGCCGCGTATTCGTCGCATTCGCAAAATTAACGAGGTCATTTACATCGTTCACGGAAAGGGCGTTACCCAAATTTCATCCAATATCGATCGCCCCCTGTATAATTTGCCCTTGGAGGGATTGGTGAAAAAAGATTTTCCTATAGATGTTTTTACCATCAACGGTCGTTTACACATTTCCTTTTATATAAATACGGTTCCCTATAGATTAGCCTCAGACGGCCGCTGGGTATCAACCCCCTTATTTCGAGAAGACAAAGACTCTTTGAACCACAAGAAGATTCTATGTGCCAAAGAAATCAATGGTAAAACCTTTATCGGTTTATTTTCTAACCACTATGTGGTATACGATCACGGCAAATACGAGGTTTACAAATTTACGTTCGACCGCCCTAAAGAGCTTGCCCCTTGGAATGTTGATGGCATCGGACCGCACGTATATTTCGCCATTGGCAATAATATCGATTTAAACAATGGGTACTTTTGGAAACACGATCCTTCCCAAAATAAAACGATCAAATTGGGCTTACTCGATGAGCGCAAATATGCCTGGGGTGTTACCGTTGATGAAGTACATAAAGGGGTTTGGTTTTCTACGATTACCCATGGTGCATTTTTTCAACCCCATCGCAATCATTGGATTAAAATACCCAGCGGTTATCACGACATGCGTTTGACTCGCAATTATACCATTGCTTGGAATTCGTTTCAGATGTATATAAAGCATAAAAGTCAAACATTTTGGAGCACCTTCCCCATCTCAAGCTCCATACTCGATATCGTAGAGCATTCCGACACTTTATATATTATTACCAACCACGAATTTTTGCGTTTCTCCAAAACCGACAAAAAACCCATTTTGATCGCGTCCGATTTCTATCAAAAGATGCTGATTCATCAAAATAAATTGTATTTGTTCCGATTATTTGGTCAAACCGATTATTTCGATTTTAAAACCCAAAAACGCGTAATTAATTTCAATCCCAAATTACATCACGTTGTTAACACGGCTCAAAACCAACGATTATGCCTGTTGCAACTCGAGGATCAGGGTTATTTTTTGCTGGAAAATAATTCACTGATTCCCCTAAAAAGCGATTTGAAATCCGATATAACTAAAAATCGCATTTTCTTTTGCGAAAACTACTTGATAACCCAAGTAGGAAATACCCTGCGGCTTTCGCGCGTGAATCAATTCACCCAAAAAATAAAAACCTATCAAAACATCAACCTGAATGAACTATTCCCGAGTTTATCTATTGAATGGATCAAGGGCCAAGGTGCTCATATTTGGCTAGGTAACAGTTCGAACGCGTTTCGCTTCACTATCGATAAAAAAACCCACCAAATGGTCTTTGATGGGCAATTTTATTTAGGACAATCGCCCCTAAGTTTTGAACCCGTTCAAATAGTTGATGGTTTCATTTATAAAAAAGGAAAGGGCGAAATCATTGTTATACCAACCGAAAAAACCAACATCCTTGATTTTAAAGCGCCCATTGAATTCCATTTAACCGATAGTGATCTGAATTTCAGAACTATAGCGACCAGAAGCTGGGAAGGACAAACGTTGAGCCTCTCGGCCCAATCCAACAACTATTTAATTAGCCGTTACAGCCACCAATTACTTGAAATCTGGAACACCACGGGATTATTAGAGCGTAAAATTATTTCACTCCAAAAGCCATATACGCTTGATAATTTCTCCTATGGACTGTACAATCTCAATGTGGGGACTAACAACATCCAGCAACACCTAATATTTCGAATAAACCAATCCATTTTTTACAACATCGGATTTTGGCTCATTCTCCTCATTACCTTACTGCTATTGGGTTATATTGTTTTTAAGTACCAACGTGAAAAACTATCGCTCAATCAAAAAATAGTTAGCTTACAATTAAGTACACTAAAGGCCAATCTCAATCCCCATTTTATTTTTAATATCATGAATCTTATTCAGTCATTAATTGTAAAATCCGAAAAAGCCAAAGCCTTAAAAGCGACCAGCGATTTAGGGGTTTTGAACCGGCTTTTTTTAGAAACTTCAAATAAAGATCTCATAACCTTAGAAGAAGAGTTAGACTTTGCCTCGAAATATATGGGCCTCGAAAAAATGCGTTTTGAGGAAGATGCGGCCATCACGTTTGAAATTAAAATTCATCCAAAAATTCAAATCTGTGAATGGTTTATCCCTCCCCTTATCCTCCAGCCTTTACTTGAGAACGCCCTCAAACACAGCCACTATTCCGATGACGCACTTCAAACACCTATTTCTATACAAATCACCAACTTAGAACCCCATCAGCTGCATATCAATATTACCAATCCACTGCCAAAAAATCCCGGACAAAAACCATTGGGTACCAATTTGGGAATTTCTTTGGTAAAAGACCGACTTGCTTTGCTGAATGAACGGTATGAATACGATTATCATGCATATTTTAGATCTTACAAAGATTTGAAAGGACTTTTTGTAGCCACTATTACCATTGAAAAACGCAATATTGCGTGGATGGTCAAAAAGGATTAACCAATTTTCATTTTTTGCCACTCGTGCTTGCAAAAAGGTTTGGTGCGCGTTTTCAAACAAAACCCGAATTAGTTTACAATTCGGTAACATAGATGTGGGAATCCCTGCTTTATTTTGCATCAACTAAAAATCAAAAACAACATGAAAAAATGCATTCTTTTTTTGTTAGTTGCTTGTGTTACGGCTTTAAGCTTTGCGCAGGTAACCACATCTTCAATTGGAGGAACTATTAGCAATAATGGTACGCCTATAGAAGATGCAGAAATCAAATTGGTGTTAACAACCACCAATGCCAAATACAATACAACCACCCGCACAGGTGGTAGTTTTGACATTTTCAACGTGCAAGCTGGTGGACCTTATACTTTAAGCGTTACTGCAGGCGGATCTAAAACCGTTTCCGTTGACAACATCTTCTTGATTTTAGGAGAAAACTACAAATTAGATTTAGACTTAAGTGCGGCTGCAGAAAAAATTTCTGAAGTATCCATTACGTCTGGTCGTAATTCAGGTACAAAAACAGGGGTGAATTTAAACTTGTCTAAAGAACAGTTAAACACACTACCTACTATCGCTCGTTCTATCGACGATTTTACCAAATTTACGCCTCAAGCAGGTGGAAACAACAGCTTTAACGGTCGCGACGGTCGTTTTAACAATGTAACCATCGATGGTGCTAACTTCAACAACAATTTTGGTTTAAGTTCAAACAACCTTCCAGGTGGTGATGCCCAACCCATTTCTTTAGATGCTATTGAAGCCGTTCAGGTAAACGTGTCTCCTTACGACGTACGTCAGAGTAACTTCACCGGTGCCGGTGTGAACGCAATTACCCGCAGCGGTGCTAACAAAACCGAAGGATCTGCTTACACCTTCTTACGTAACCAAAGTTTAAATGGAACTAAAATTGGTGATGTAACGTTAGAAAACTTGCCTACCACTTCGGCTAACATTTTCGGTTTCCGTTTAGGTGGTGCCTTGGTAAAAAACAAAGTGTTTTATTTTGTAAATGCCGAATATGAAAACATTTCACGTCCAGGATTGCTTTGGAATTCTACCCAAGATGGCGTAGATCCTAAAGACCCCAATACGTCTCGCGTACTTAAAACAGACCTTGAGAAGGTAAGTCAACACCTTGCAAGCAAATATGGTTACAATACCGGAGATTTTGAAAATCTAGGTAATTTCGGAACTCGCAATTATAAAATATTGGGTCGTATCGATTGGAACATTAACGATAAACACAAATTCAGTGCCCGTTATAACTTCGTTAAAAACAACAACGATCAAGAAACCAACGGAACCTCTGCTCCTAACCCACGTTCTGCTTCTAACAGATGGAGTAATAACGCCATGAGTTACGCAAATTCTTTGTATTCGTTTGAGAACACCGTAAGTTCAATTGCCTTAGAATTGAAAAGCAATATCAACAGCCGTATGAGTAACCAATTATTGGTTACCGGTACTCAAATTGTTGACCAACGCGGTTCAGACAGCGATCCGTTTCCTTTTGTAGATATCAAAAAAGACAAAGACCAGTACATCTCTTTTGGTTATGAACTATTTAGCTGGAATAATAAGGTAATAAACAATACCTATTCTTTAATCGACAACTTTACCTATAACACCAAGCAACACACCCTAACCGCAGGTATTGCCTACGATCAAATGTATGTAGGTAACAACTTTATGCGCTACGGAACAAGCTACTACCGTTACGATTCATTATCACAATTCCTAGAAGATAAACAACCTACCGTATTTGCTGCTACCTATGGCTACAATGGCAACAACAACCCTATCGCAGAAATGGGTTTTGGTCAAGCCGCAGCTTACGTTCAAGACGAATACCGCATGAACCGCCGATTGAAATTAATCGCAGGTCTTCGTATGGATGCGCCTATTTACTTAACAGATGCAGTTGCCAATCCTGGATTCAGTGCATTTAGTGACGTAAACACAACTAAGTTTAAAAATCCAGAAAACGAAGCGTTTGCTTACGATCCATCAAAATGGCCTACAACCACATTACTTTGGTCTCCTCGCGTTGGTTTCAACTACGATATTAAAGGCGACAAGTCTATGATCGTTCGTGGTGGTACTGGTATCTTCACTGGCCGCTTGCCATTTGTTTGGTACACCAACCAAGTTACCAATGCTTACGGTTTACAGTCTACTCTTGAGTTAACAACCAAAGCACAGCTTGACCAATATGGTATTACCCAGTTCAATCCTACTTGGGATGGTAACTACAGTAAATTCCCAACCACGTCTACAGCATTGCCAAGTAGCGGCGGTTCTTATGCTTTAGTAGATCCAACTTTCCAATTCCCACAGGTTTGGAGAACAAGCGTTGGTTTTGACTACAAACTACCATTTGACATCGACTTTACCGCCGATTTCATCTACACGAAATCTTTAAACGATATCTATCAGTTTGATGCCAACATGGCTCCCTCTGATACTATGTTGTTCAAAGGTACCGCATGGGAACGCGCTGGTTATTCCAAAGCAGCTGCCCGCACCTATGATGCCAAAGTACGTAACGCTATCGTATTGAGCAATACCAACCAAGGACAAGGCCTAAGTGCTTCTTTCACCTTGAAGAAAGATTTCCAAAACGGATTGAATGTTTTTGTGAGTTACTCGTATAACAACACCATGGACATTACCGCCAACCCCGGTGCACAAGCTGCTTCTGCCTGGTCAGGTAACGCCATCATCGGTAACGAAATTGGACAAAACCAAAATACACCGTATTTAGCTAATTCACAATACTCCACGCCAAACCGCGTAGTGGGTGCTATTTCTTACACGAAAGAATATGCTAAAAACTTTGCAACCACCGTAACGTTGAGTTACGAAGGTTTCAACGCCGGTCGTTTTAACTATGCCTATTCAACGGATATTAACAACGATGGTATCACTAGCAACGACTTGATTTTCATCCATAAATCTTCAGATATCAAGTTTAAAGAGTACAAAGTTGGTACTACTGTATTTACTGCTGATGCTCAAGCCAAAGCATGGGATGCCTATGTTGACCAAGATGCATACTTAAGCAAAAACGTAGGTAATTTTGCCGATCGTTATGCCGCTTTATTCCCTTGGTTGCACCGCTTCAATTTGGCTATCTACCAAGACTTCATCAAAAACATTGGTGGAACCAACCAGAAGTTACAGTTGAGTGCGAACATCTTAAACATTGGTAACATGATCAGCTCCAACTGGGGTATTGCACAACGCTTAACCGTAAACAACGGAGCCGTATTGCGCTCTAACACCGATGGTACGTACCAGTTCAACGCCGTTAGCGGCGCATTGCCTACGTCTACTTTCACCAATATCTCTAGCACCTCTACCACTTGGGGCGCACAGGTTGGTGTTCGTTATTTGTTCTAATTAATTCGTTACATCATTATAATTAAGGGCGTCTCTTTTAGAGGCGCCCTTTTTTTCTTGGGAAATTCATCACGCCTTTTCCCCTCCCAACGCCGCTGCATCAATGCCAGCTGCTAATGTTTTTCTTGGGAAATTCATCACCCCTTTTACCATCCCAACGCGACTGCATCAATGCCGGCTGCTAATGTTTTTCTTGGGAAATTCATCACGCCTTTTACCACCACAAAGCTGTTGTATCAAAACAATCTAAATGTAATAAAACTCACAAACTCCCATTGTTGTGTATGGTTTTTTTATTGTGTATATTTGAAAGATGAAAAAACGCATCAATATTTCTCTTGACCCACATCTGCATGAAAAAGGACATGCGTGGTCTCGAGCAAATAGAATCACATTCAGTAAACTGTTAGAAACACTATTGAAGGATTTGGGTGACGTAAAAGCTTCCCCAAAGAAAGAAAACACATTAACCGTTAATGAACCACAATCCACCTACTTGAGTCCAATAACCCACTCGCTTTTTGCCAAAATAAGCCAATTACCGGCCTATCAGCAGCAACACCTCGACGTATATACCGACTTTCTTTTATCAAAGGTGGAACATCCATTGAAAAAGCGACTTCCCCCCGGCATGCTCAAAGGTGGCATTTTCATGAGTCAGGATTTCGATGAACCCCTGGCCGACTTTGACGATTATGGGTAAATAAATCCCCTTACCCAGTAATAAATCCATGCTCACTAGAACATATAAGACTTCATACCATTAATTTAACACCATTTCACCACTAAATATACGCACCAAGTAGCAGCAAATTTTCATTACCAACACGCTTCACTTAGTACGCATTAAATTCATAAACCACTAGATGAAACTACAAAAAGGAATTCTTATTGATACCCATATCCTACTTTGGTATCTGAACGACGATGAAAGATTGACCGCCGCCAATCGCGAGCTCCTCATCAATATTCAAAATAATATTTACGTTTCTTCCATCAGTCTTTGGGAAATATCTATAAAAATATCCCTCAAAAAACTAACAATAACCATTTCTATAACAGAAATAGAACAATGGATAAGGATGCTTCAGTTTACACTATTACCTATTAATACAGATACCTTAGAGGCCTTGAAAGTGCTTCCCTTTTTACACCGCGATCCCTTTGACCGGTATTTAGTAGCCGAAGCCCAAACCCAAAATCTTCAAATTTGCTCCGAAGATCCCAATGTAAACCGATACTTCGAAAACCCGATAGATTCCCTACCAAATGCCAACGCTTAAACCTAAATTTGTAGCATGTCGGATTCAAAACCCCTGATACTCATTAGCAACGACGATGGCATCACCGCCCCCGGAATCACCGCATTGATAGCCGTAATGAAAGAGCTTGGCGATGTAATCGTAGTGGCCCCAGACAAACCTCAAAGTGCTATGGGTCACGCCATCACCATCAACCACCCCTTGCGACTTACCCAAGTAGACATGCACCCCGGTGTAATCGCCTATCAGTGTTCTGGAACCCCCGTTGATTGCGTAAAATTGGCCATAGATAAAATTCTACCTCGACGACCCGATTTAATGGTATCAGGCATCAATCACGGCGCCAATTCCTCCATAAATGTCATTTACTCCGGCACCATGTCGGCGGCCATGGAAGCCGCAATAGATGGTATGACAGCCATCGGATTTTCTCTGTGCGATTATGCTTGGGAAGCCGATTTTGAATCCATTAAACCTTACATCCGACAAATTGCCAAAGAAACCTTAAAACGAGGCCTCCCCTATGGTACTTTATTGAATGTGAATATTCCCGTTCCTGAAGATAAAAAAATCAAAGGAATCAAAATTTGCCGTCAAGCCCAAGCCAAATACAAGGAAGCGTTTGAAGAACGACAAGATCCTTTTAAACGTTCCTATTATTGGATGACCGGTCAATTTATCAATATGGATCAAGGTCAGGACACCGATATTTGGGCACTCGAAAACGGATACGTTTCGATAGTTCCCACCCAATTCGACCTTACCGACCACCAGCGAATTGCCCAACTCAACCAATGGAATCTGCATGAAAGTTAAACCCTTCCCTAATATATTTTAACGGATCACCAAGGAATTACCCTACTCAATAATAGGAATTTACATGAAAGCGAAACCACTCCATATAATATTAGGCATGTTGTTTGCCTGTATCACCACATTACTCATTGGCGCAGTAGTTGCCTATTTTCAAGGCATACAACCGAAAAATTTTCTTTGGGCCGTCTTTCATTTAAGCACCGCTTACAACACCTCATTTCAAGTGGGAGTACTTTCTAATATTGGTATTTTCTTTTTACTACTCAAACGCGATTCCCTCATATTTTGGGCCCGCGGTTGGATGGTCGGCACCATGATAGCCGCCACCGTAGCCCTGGTTCGCATTTCTGCAGGAGGGTTTTAAATTAAAAAAGTCCAGCCTAACGCATTCCCGACCTATGAATCCCGAAAAGTCATTCTTGCCGCCATCCTTATGGGGGGAAACCACCTTGGACGGGAAAAAGTTATTCTTAGTTGCCGGCGAAGCCAGTGGCGACCAACACGGTTCCATCTGGGTTGAAGCCATAAAATCACGATTCCCAAATTGTGATATACTATGCTGGGGCGGCGATAAAATGCAAGCAGCGGGAGCCACTTTGCTATCGCATTACCGCGATCGTAACATTATGGGATTGGTTGAAGTGATAAAAAACCTCAAAAAAATAAAGGGATTCATGGCCCAAGCACAAGTCGATATCGAACGCGAACGACCCGGTAAAATCCTATTTATTGACAACCCCGGATTCAATTTGCCTTTGGCCAAATACGCGCATTCATTAGGCATTGAAGTCCATTGGTATATTGCGCCCAAAGCATGGGCTTGGAATACCCGCAGAATCAAAACCATGAAACGGGTAATTGACTATTTGTATGTGATATTTCCTTTTGAAGTTGAATTTTTTGCCTCTTATGGTATGCCCGCTGTTTACGTGGGAAATCCAACCAATACGGCGGTAACCGAGTATTTAAAGGATCGACCCGCATCCACAATTCCTAAAAAAACCATCGCATTATTGCCGGGTTCACGTCCGGCCGAAGTAAGCAGTTTATTGCCGAGTTTTATCAAGGCCGTGCAACTAAGAGAGGGAGGAAAGCAAACCAATATTACCATAAAAGTAGCAGGAGCCCCCAGTTTATCGCGTGAATTTTACGAAAAAGTTTTGCAAGAATCGCAACTAAACGCTGAAATTGTATTCGATCAAACCTTTGATTTATTGCACACGGCGGCTCAAAGCGGAGGATACGCGCTGGTTGCAAGCGGAACGGCTACGTTAGAGACGGCGTTGTTGGGCTGTCCGCAATTGGTGGCCTATAAGGTAAGTCCCCTAACCTATTTTATCGGTAAATTTCTATTTAGAATCCAATATGTAAGTTTGGTAAACATTTTACTCAAACGCCCAGCCGTACAAGA
>CAMBBZ010000009.1 GCA_945863965.1 Chitinophaga pinensis
ACCTATGGCGCCGATGCCGTTCGTTGGTATATGTTCACCAATTCACAACCTTGGGACAATCTAAAGTTCAATCTAAACGGCGTTCAAGAATCACAACGTAAATTCTTGGGAACCCTCTACAATACCTATAGCTTTTTTGCCATTTACGCAAATGTAGATGCCTATCAGTTTCATGCCAACACCCAAATTCCCCTAGAAAATAGAACCGAATTAGACCGCTGGATCATAAGCAAACTCAATTCTCTCATCCAACAAGTAACCGAATCCCTCGACGATTATGACCCCACCAAAGGGTCTAGGGCTATTGAAAGCTTTGTGGATGAACACTTAAGCAATTGGTTTGTACGACTTTCACGCCGTCGTTTTTGGAAAGGGGAAATGAATGCCGAAAAACAAGCGGCATACGACACCCTGTACATCTGTCTCGACAGCTTGAGTAAACTCGTAGCCCCCTTTGCCCCCTTCTTCTCAGAATGGCTCTTCCGTGCCTTAAATCACGCCCAAATCGACGCCGGTAGCTGCGTCGAAAGTGTTCACCTAAGCGATTGGCCAACTGCCGCAAACGGATTCATTAATCCTGAATTAGAAACCCAAATGCAACGCGCTCAAACCGTTTGTAGCTTGGTGCTTTCCCTCCGAAAAAGAGAAAATATTAAAGTGCGTCAGCCGCTTTCAAAAGTCACCATACCCGTTTTGAACGCCAAAATGAAGGCCGACTTATCACACGTAAGTGATATCATCATTTCGGAAGTCAACGTAAAAGCACTCGATTTCTTAGACTCCGATAACCAATTATTGGTCAAGCAAATGAAACCCAATTTCAAAACCTTAGGCAAAGTATTGGGACCTCAAATGAAGGCTATGGCCGAATGCATTGCGCAATTAAATCCGGGGGAAATCGCCGATTTTGAATCTGCAGGGTCACTCAAGATAGACCTGGATGGAACGCCGTTCACCCTTCTGCCGGAATTTGTAGAAATCAAAACCCAAGACATGCCCGGTTGGTTGGTAGCCTCAGAAGGCGATATCACGGTAGCCCTCGATATACAAATAAGTCCCGAATTACGCCAAGAAGGCATAGCCCGAGAATGGGTCAACCGCGTTCAAAATCTGCGAAAAGAATTGCAACTTGACCTTACCGATCGTATCGCTATTGCCTATACCGCAGATACCGAAATTCAAGAAGCCGTAAATAAATACAGCGATTATATAAGCGCCGAAGTACTTGCCAATCAAATCAATTCTATATTAAATGTTCAAGACCACGAGGTAGATGTTTACGAAAAATCCGTATTTTTGAAAATCAGTAAAGTTTAAATTAAACAACAAATTAAAAAGGAGGACCTTTCCATGGAAAAAGAAAAAACCCGCTATACCGAAGCTGAACTCGAAGAATTTAAAGAGCTCATTCTTAAAAAATTGGATTCGGCTAAATCGGAATTCAAAACCCTACAAAGTCAACTCAAAGACGGTAATGAAAATGGTGCCGACTCCACCAATAACAACTACCTCACCCTTGATGATGGGGCCGATACTGCTGAAAAAGAAAATCTCAATCAATTGGCAGCCCACCAACTAAAATTTATCAAAAATTTAGAAGCCGCCATGGTTCGAATCAATAACGGAACCTACGGTGTTTGCAAAACAACCGGCAAACTCATCCCCAAGGAACGCCTCAAACTCGTTCCCCATACCACCCAAACCGTAGAGGCCAAAATCAAGCGCTAAGCGTGGAAAACCCAACAACCCCCAACTCGGAATCGTCGAACCTCGGCAATTGGGCATTTGGAATTCTCGGATTGTGCATCCTTGCTGACCAAATTATAAAAATTTATGTTAAAACCCATTTTGTCTATGGGGAATCTTATACCCTCTTCAACGATTGGTTTAAAATCTATTTTATCGAAAACGAAGGCATGGCCTTTGGAATGAAATTGTTTGGCGGCGGTAAAATCGGTAAACTCATCCTTACCTTTTTTAGAATCATCGTTTCCGTGGTCGGACTTCTATACCTACGCGCCCTTATCAAAAACAAACAGCATAACCTGCTCATTATCGCCGTAACCTTAGTCTTATCAGGAGCGCTAGGCAATATTATCGATTCCGTATTTTACGGCTGGTATTTTAACGATATCAACGGATATATGGAGACTTGGTTTGAAGGGCATGTGGTAGATATGTTTTACGCCCCTCTTTGGGAAGGCATTCTTCCCAGTTGGCTGCCCTTTAAAGGCGGCGAACATTTTGTGTTTTTTGCTCCGATATGGAACTTTGCCGACGCCTGTATTACCGTTGGTGTAAGTATTCTGCTCGTCGCACAATCAAAATTCTCCCTGCCATCTATCAAAATTATTGGCGGAAAACACCAAAGTATTCCTAGTAATTAATTGCACAAAACGCAAAATGCGCGTTTGAGTACCATTGAAAATGGTAACTTTGCTTCTTTCTATGGAAGCGCACCTAAACGACCAACAGATCCAACGCCGCGAATCGCTCAATGAATTGCGCGCCTTGGGAATCGAACCCTTTCCCGCGGCTACTTTTTCCGTAAGCCATACCGCAAAGGAAATTTTAGATGCCTATTCCGAAAAACCGGAGGACTTCCAAAACGTATGCATCGCAGGACGCTTGATGACCCGACGCATTATGGGAAAAGCAGCCTTTGCCGTTATCCAAGACAGTACCACACGCCTACAGGTGTATATAGCCCGCGACGAAATCTGTCCGGAAGAAGACAAAACCTGGTACAATACCATCTTCAAAAAGCTCCTAGATATCGGAGATTTTATCGGCGTTGAAGGGTATATGTTTACTACCAAAACTGGTGAAACTACCCTGCATGCAACCAAGCTGACTTTCTTGGCCAAATGCCTCAACCCACTTCCCCTTCCCAAAGAAAAAGATGGAGAAATCTACGACGCATTTACGGATCCTGAATTGAGAGCCCGCATGCGGTACGTCGATTTAGTCGTAAATCCACAGCATAAAGAAACCTTCATCAAACGCAGCAAAATTGTACAGTCGCTGCGCAATACTTTTAACAATCGCGGCTATATAGAAGTAGAAACACCTATACTACAAGCCATTCATGGAGGCGCCGCCGCCCGTCCGTTTTCGACCCATCACAACGCGCTCGACATACCATTATACCTAAGAATTGCAAATGAATTGTACTTGAAGCGCCTGATCGTTGGGGGCTTCGACGGGGTGTATGAGTTCGCTAAAAACTTCAGAAACGAAGGCATTGATCGCACCCACAATCCAGAATTTACAGCCCTTGAAATTTATGTGGCTTATAAAGATTATTTCTGGATGATGGATTTCGTAGAAGAAATGCTCGAAACCTGCGCCATGGATGTCAATGGAACCACCGATGCCAAAATGGGCGAACGTACCATCAATTTTGCGCGTCCTTACCAACGGATGACTATGGCCGAATCCATCAAAAAATACGGCAACTTTGATATCGAAGGCAAAACAGAACAAGAATTGGGCGATTACGCCAAAGGCGTGGGCTGCGAAGTAACCAATAAAATGGGAGTAGCCAAATTAATCGATGAAATCTTTGGGGAAGTAGCCGAACCCCACTTGATACAACCTACATTCATTACAGATTATCCTATTGAAATGAGTCCGTTGACCAAAAAGCACCGCAGCAAGCCCGGATTGGTAGAACGATTCGAACTTTTTGTAAACGGAAAAGAAATAGCCAATGCCTATTCCGAGTTGAACGATCCCGATGATCAGCGCGAACGCTTTTTAGACCAGTTGAAATTAGCCGAACGCGGCGACGACGAAGCCATGGCCATGGACCATGATTTCTTGAGAGCCCTCGAATATGGAATGCCCCCAACAAGTGGATTGGGTATTGGAATTGATCGACTCACCATGATGCTTACGAATAACGCTTCTATACAAGAAGTTTTGTTCTTCCCTCAAATGAGACCCGAAAAAACATTCAACGGATAAAATCAACCCATGCTCGAAATTTTCGACGAAGAACGCGCTGTGCTGAATCAACTCATTCACCCCGAATACCTATCGTCGGTGGTTAAAGAATTACAGTTAAGCACGCCCGTGATTATCGATATTACCCGCCATTTATTGCACTACCGCTACATCAAGGCTTTTGACAGTGACCTAAAGCCACGCCTCGGGGTTGATGTCGATACCATACTTAATACCCAGTTTCAATTAACCGCAAAAGGATTCGAAGCGCTCGAATTGCCACACTAATTCTATGTAAACTTTTGATCACCCTATGAAACAACGTGCTGTTTTGGTTATATTTGTAATAATTCAAAAAACCAACAAAAAGCATGTCAGAAACAGCGAAAATCAGCATTGAGGGAAAAGAGTACGAGCTTCCTGTAATTACCGGATCTGAAGGGGAGAAAGCCATTGATATTTCCAAACTTAGAGACCTAACCGGGTATATAACCATCGATCCAGGTTTTAAGAATACAGGTGCTACCACCAGTGCAATTACTTTCCTAGATGGAGAACTTGGAATTCTTCGCCACCGCGGTTACGACATTGAAGATTTAGCGGCCAATTGCTCCTTTTTAGAAGTCACTTACCTCATACTTAACGGCGAACTGCCCACCGCTGCCCAATTGAAGGCCTTTGAAACAAATATTTCCGAACATACCCTCGTAAATGAAGGTATGGAAGCCATGTTCAAAGCATTCCCAACCGGTTCACACCCAATGGGACAGCTGTCGAGCATGATATCCTCATTAAGTTTGTATTATCCGAAAGCCTTAAATCCCAATAGGCCTGAAGAATCCATACAGCGCACCATCATCCGTCTTTTGGCTAAAATGCCCACTATTTGTGCGATGATCTATAAGAAAAGCAAAGGACATCCTTTGGTTTATCCTAGAAACAAACTCGATTACGTTACCAACTACCTGAATATGTCCTTCGGACAGGTTTCAGATCCCGACTATACGCCAGATCCCGTTATCGTTGAAGCGTTTAATAAATTACTCATCTTACACGCCGATCACGAACAAAACTGCTCAGCCAGCACCGTGCGCGTGGTAGGAAGCAGCCAGTCCAACTTATACAGCAGTATTTCCGCCGGTATCAGTGCCCTTTGGGGTCCCCTGCACGGCGGTGCTAACCAAGAAGTATTGGAAATGCTCGAAGCCATTAAAAACGACGGCGGCGACGTTCAGAAATACATCAACAAAGCTAAAGACAAAAACGATCCGTTCCGCCTTATGGGCTTCGGTCACCGCGTTTACAAGAATTTTGACCCTCGCGCCAAAATTATTAAAAAAGCGGCCGACGACGTATTAGCTAAATTGGGTGTCAACGATCCTATCTTAGAAATTGCAAAAGAATTGGAAAATGCCGCCCTTAACGATCCCTACTTTATCGAGAAAAAATTGTTCCCGAACGTAGATTTCTATTCTGGAATTATTTACCGTGCATTGGGCTTCCCCGATGAATTCTTTACCGTTCTTTTTGCTTTGGGAAGACTTCCAGGATGGATCAGCCAATGGCAAGAAATGCGCCGCGATAAACAACCCATTGCCCGCCCTCGCCAAATCTACACAGGAGCCGCCCCGCGCGCATTCGTTCCTATGGATCAACGATAAAAACAGCCCTTATCGTAAATTATCAAGATTTACCGATTAACCATTAATAAACTATAAGCACCGTTCTATATTTGCAATGTGAAATGCAAATTGTGGGCGGTGCTTTTTTGTGCGCTTTTAGGAGGAGAATTATTCAGTCAATCGTTTACCCTAAGTGGATTCGTTAAAGACAGTACCTCGGGCGAAACCTTAAAAGGTGCTGTTGTAAAATCCATCAACAATAACCAATCCGCCGTAACCAATAATTACGGCTTTTTTAGCCTTTCACTGAGTAAAGGTATTCATGAAATTCAAATTTCAGAAGGCGATTACCAACCCCAAAATCGCATCTTTAATATGGTTACAGATAAGGAGTGGAACGCCTTTCTTTTCCCAAATCCAGACGAAATTGGTGAAGTTTCCGTACGAGCAAAACGGAGCGATAACATTAGAAAAGTCGATATTTCTACCCAAAATATCTCGGGGAAAGTCATTAAAAAAATACCCGCCTTCCTAGGAGAAGCTGATGTAATCAAAAGCATCCAACTGCTGCCCGGCGTATCTACCGTAGGCGAAGGAGCCACCGGCTTTAACGTAAGGGGCGGTTCGATCGACCAAAATTTAGTCCTTATGGACGATGCCCCCGTTTTTAACTCCGCCCACCTATTCGGCTTCTTTAGCATTTTCAATCCCGACGCCGTTAAAGACGTGCAACTTATTAAAGGTGGAATACCCGCCAATTACGGCGGACGCCTAAGCTCCGTTCTCGATGTAATCACCAAAGACGGAAATAACCGCGATTTTCAGGTCAACGGCGGCGTAGGCACCATCTTCAGCAGACTTACCCTGGAAGGTCCCATCGTTAAAAACAAATCGTCCTTTTTGATTTCAGGACGTCGGAGTTATGTCGACGTTCTCGCTAAACCCTTCCTACCTGAAAATCTAACCGGTAGCCAATTTTATTTCTATGACTTCACAGCCAAAGTCAATTACGAAACCAAACGCGATAAGTTCTTCATCTCAACCTATATCGGGGATGACTTGTTCTATGCCGCCAATGCCTTCGGCGTTAAATGGGGAAATAGTACCCTGAGCGCCCGCTGGAATCACCTTTTTAATGAAAAGCTATTTTCGAATGTCACCTACTACTACAGCCGATACCGCTATAATTTAGAATTCAAAATTGGTGAAGACCTTTCTTTTAATTGGAACTCGTATATCAATAACCACAGTGTAAAGAGTGATTTCAAGTATTATGCCAGCCCCGAACACGAAATCGGTTTTGGAGCAGTATCAACCTACTACATTTTTGAACCCGGCAACGCGGTGGCTCGGAATTCCCTAGGAACCAATAATTTCAGCTTGCCCAATAAGTACAGCATGGAAAATGCGGCCTACATTACCGAAGATTGGTCGCCCAACAAGCGCGTTACCATTCGCGCCGGACTCAGAGGAAGTCAATTTTTATACCTCGGAAAAAGTAAGGTTTATACCTACAACGAGGCAATGGCCCCAGGTGCCCGTCGCTTTTTAGAATCGGTACGACCTGCTGAAGACAACGAAGTCATTCAACAATACCTCAATTTGGAGCCTCGTTTGGGATTCAAATACCAATGGAACACCAAAGAATCAATCAAAGGGGGCTATAACCGCATGGTTCAAAACCTGCATTTAATATCCAATACCGCCGCCAGCGTTCCTTTTGATGTTTGGACCCCCTCTACTAACAATATCAAACCCGAACTGGCCGATCAGCTTACCCTAGGGTATTTCCGGAATTTCAGAATAGGCGAAACTGAATTCGAATCTTCGGCTGAAGTCTACTACAAAGACCTGCAAAATCAAGTCGATTATGTCGATGGTGCCAACCTGCTTCTTAACGAACTTCTCGAAGGCGAATTGATAAACGGCATCGGTAGGGCTTATGGATTAGAACTGTATGTAAAAAAGTCGACTGGGAATTTAACCGGCTGGATTAGCTATACCCTTTCACGCAGTGAACGCAAATCAGACGGAATCAACGACGGTGATTGGTATGCCAGTCGCTTCGACAGACTTCATAATTTGTACATTGTCGCGCAATACAAATACAACGAAAAATGGGATTTAGCAGCCAACTTCGTATTTAGTTCAGGTACGCCTACTACCTTTTACACGGGTCAGTATACCGTTCAAGGATACAATGTACCCGACGCGGGTAGTAACGATCGTAACAATGTACGTAACCCGGATTATCATAGATTAGATCTATCCGCCACATATACTAAGAAAAAAACCAAGAAATGGGAAAGCAGTTGGGTATTTAGCGTATACAACGCCTATAACCGCCGCAACCCGTTTTCCATCTATTTCCAAAATAACTTTCAAAATACCGGCCTTAATCAGGCCATCCGATTCAGTGTTATCGGAAGCATCGTACCCGCCATCTCCTATAATTTTAAATGGAACTAACCCACATGAAACGCCTTCTTTATCTCATTACGATTCTTTTTCTCGGGGGAAATTTTTCCGCCTGCGAAGATATTATTCAGGTTAACGTTGAACAGAAACAAAAGAAAATCGTTATTGATGCCTTTATCGACAACCGACACCAAACGCAGACCATTCGTCTTATCGAAAGCATTCCTTTTTTCGATATACCCGGAACCGAGCCGCCATTGACCACGGCAAATGTAGTACTGGTAGATACCACCGGCGGCGGAATTAGCGGAGCCCCTATTATTTTCAAACACGATTCGATGGGTTACTACCGATGGACCCCCAATCCAGCCACGGGCGATACCTTAAAAGTTGGCCATTCCTATGCCCTTATTATTGTAGAAGGTACCGATACATTGATCGGCGGCGCCACCTTAAATCCAACCATAAGTCGAATCGACAGTCTGCGTACCCTTCCCGTGGAAGGCAATGGCCCTCCGTTTATTGACACCGGTCGTTATTGTGAAATTTTCGCTTATGATTTACCGGGGACCGAAAATTACTATTGGCTCAAAACATTCCGAAATGATACCTTTTTAAGTACCATTAATAAGTTGAATTTATCTCAGGATATGGGCAATAATTCCAACGGTCAAGACGGCGGTTTATTCATTTACCCCATTCGTTTCTCCAATTTGAACGAGTTTTTACGCCCCTATCGCGACGGTGAAAAAGTCCGGGTGGAAATACATTCTATTTCGAGGTTTGCCTATTTTTGGTTCCAATTGGTCGTAAATCAAAGCAATAACGGCGGTTTATTTGCCACGCCACCCGTGAACATACAGAGCAATTTGTTCATGTTGAACAAAAACTCCAAACGTGGCGTTGCCGGATTCTTCAATATTGCGGCGGTAAATAGTATTGAAATGATTGTTAAGGAGTAGGTGTCTAAACCGCCTCTTTGATCTTCTGCTTCAGCATTTCAACCTCATCGCGCAAGCGGGCTGCCTCCATATACTCCATATTCCTCGCGGCCTTGTGCATGTCCTTCTCGACTTTGGCTAAATTCCGCTGTAAGTCAACCTTATTCATATAATCCAATATCGGATCCGCTACCTTCTGTACCGGCAACTGCTTGAAATCATAGGCCTGTTCCGACTGGCCTTCTACCGAATCTAATACCGCCGTTTGCCTGAAAATCTCCGATTTCGACTTCAATACCGTTTGTGGCGTAATTCCATTTGCCTCATTATACGCATGCTGTTTGTCCCGACGTCGGTCCGTTTCATCAATCGTTTTACGCATGCTCTTAGTCATCTTATCGGCATACATAATCACTTTACCGTTGTGATTTCGCGCTGCACGACCTATCGTTTGAACCAAACTCGTCTCACTCCGCAAGAAACCCTCCTTATCCGCATCCATTATCGCGACCAGACTTACCTCCGGTAAATCCAATCCCTCACGCAACAAGTTCACCCCTACCAACACATCTATTCCACCTAAACGTAGGTTCCTGAGTATTTCCACCCGATCTAAAGTCTTCACTTCTGAGTGTATGTAACCGACTTTGATATTCAACTTTCCCAAGTATTTAGACAATTCCTCGGCCATTCTCTTGGTTAACGTTGTCACCAAAATACGATCACCCATAGCAATTCGCTTATCAATCTCCTCTATCAAATCATCTACTTGATTCCCTAAAGGACGTACCTCAATAACCGGATCTAACAAGCCCGTAGGCCGTATCAATTGCTCTACCAATACCCCTTCCGACTCGCCAATTTCAAACTCCGCCGGCGTTGCACTCACGTATATACTCTGATTTATAATTTGAAAAAACTCCTCAAACTGCAAGGGCCGATTGTCCATCGCCGCGGGCAATCGAAAACCGTATTCTACCAAGTTAATCTTCCTGGATCTATCGCCCCCGTACATCGCCCGTATCTGCGGAATCGTTACGTGGCTCTCATCCACTATAAGTAAAAAGTCCTTCGGGAAGTAATCCAACAAACAAAAAGGACGGTCACCAGGCTGCCTCCGATCGAAATACCTTGAGTAGTTTTCTATCCCATTGCAATAGCCCAATTCCCTAATCATCTCCAAATCGAAGTTAACCCGTTCTTCCAAACGTTTCGCTTCCAAGTATCTTTGTTGCTGCTGAAAATAGGCAACCTGTTCCAATAGATCGTCTTGCATTTGATGAATCACTTCCTCCAAACGATCTCTTGGCGACACATATATCTGAGCCGGATAGATCGCACAATCTAAAAGTGCGTCAATCTTGCGACCCGTTACGGGGTCAAAACTGTAAATTTCCTCTATCTCATCCCCAAAAAAAGAAATGCGATACGCAAAATCATTGTACGCCAAATGCACATCAACAGTATCCCCTTTCACCCGAAAAGTCCCCCGCTTGAACTCCATAGTCGTTCTCGAATACAGCGACTCTACCAATCGGTACAACAACTGCTGCCTCGAAATAACCATACCCTCGTTCAATCGGATAATCGTGGCCTCATAATCCGACGGATTTCCCGCTCCATATATACAACTGACACTCGCCACCACGATGATATCACGCCGACCCGATAATAAGGTTGATACCGTTTTCAAACGCATCTTCTCAATCTCATCGTTGATATTCAAATCCTTCTCTATATATGTATTCGTCGTAGGGATAAACGCCTCCGGCTGATAATAATCATAGTAACTCACGAAATATTCGACCGCATTATTGGGGAAGAATTGCTTGAATTCTCCATATAATTGCGCGACCAAGGTTTTGTTATGACTCAATACCAAAATGGGCCGCTGCACTTCCTGAATTACGTTCGCCACCGTAAAGGTTTTTCCTGAACCCGTAACCCCCAAAAGGGTCTGCGCCCGCACCCCACTTTCCAAACCGGCAACCAATTGGCGTATCGCCTCCGGCTGATCGCCATTGGGTTTAAATGGGGCTTCTAACTGAAATTCTGGCATTTTATCCTTCGAAATTAACGCAAAAAGCCGACAAAGGTTTGCCGCCTCACAAAGTAATCCATGACACCTACCAAAGCTCAAAAGCCGCCGCATTTTTTGCTTATATTTGCAGTAATGCAAGAAGTGGCCCAAAAAACCAACGATCTATCTCAACAAGATTTCATTGCACAAGTCCTCCAAGACTACAAAATCGCCTATCAGAGTCGCCATGCCTCTCTCATCGGACGAAAAGAAGTGCTTACCGGTAAAGCAAAATTTGGCATCTTCGGCGATGGTAAAGAAATCGCCCAAATTGCCATGGCTAAAGTATTTGAACCAGGCGATTGGCGCAGTGGATACTACCGCGACCAAACGTTCATGTTCGCCCTTGAACTTTCCAACGTTCAAAAGTTCTTTGCCCAACTGTATGCCCACGCCTCTGTTGAAAAAGAACCTGCATCCGGTGGCCGTTCCATGAACGGGCATTACGCTACCCGTTTACTCGACGACAACGGACATTTCCTAAGTCAATCCGATCGCTATAATGTAAGCGCCGATATTTCTCCCACAGCCGGACAAATGCCGCGTTTGCTAGGTCTTGCCGTAGCTTCAAAACTCTATAAAGAAAACGAACTGCTACACGAACTCACCCAATTTTCCCAAAAAGGACGTGAAATCGCATTCGGCACCATCGGTAATGCCTCCACCTCTGAAGGTATCTTTTGGGAAGTGATGAACGCAGCGTGCGTTATGCAAGTTCCCATGCTCATGAGCGTTTGGGACGATGCCTATGGCATTTCCGTTCCCGCTAAATATCAAACCGCTAAAGAAAATATCGGCGCCATCATGAAGGGTTTCCAAACCAATGAAGACGGCGTTGGCTTGCATATCATTACCGCCCGAGGTTGGAACTATCCCGAATTGTGTAATGCCTACCGCGAAGCCGCCGATATCTGCCGCGAACAACATACCCCCGTTTTGGTTCATGTAACCGAAGTAACCCAACCACAAGGACATTCAACTTCTGGTTCCCACGAACGCTATAAGTCTCAAGAACGCCTCGATTGGGAACGCGAATACGATTGCATCGAGAAAATGCGCCAATGGATGATCGAAAACAATATCATCACGGCCGATAAACTCGATGAATTAGAAAAAGAACACGTAAACGAAGTTAAAATTCAACAAAAACAGGCTTGGATTGACTTTAGCACGGATCTTAAGTCCGATGTTAACGATTTTATCAAAGTCCTTGACATACTAATTGCCAAAAATATTGAAACCGCCAGCTTAACAGCAATAAAAGAGGAATTGCAACAATTGAGCGACCCGATTCGGCGCGACTTGGGCAATGCCTTACACCGCACGCTGCGCCGTTTGGCCCGCTTCCCCCGAGAACAAAAAGCGGAATTACTCGACTACCACCAACAATTCGTAGCCGATAATAACGACCGATACAGTTCGCATTTGTACAGCCAAAGCGATGAAAATATACATGCCGTTTCCCAAGTTCCCTTAGAATTAAGTGACGAAACTGCCGACGGATATCAAGTGGTACGCGCCTGTTTTGAAGCCAATATGGACCGAGATCCCCGCATTTTTGCCTTCGGCGAAGACGTAGGTAAAATTGGCGACGTGAATCAAGGATTTTCCGGTTTACAGGAAAAGTTTGGCGAATTACGCGTAACCGATAAAGGCATCCGGGAATGGTCTATCATCGGTGAAGGAATCGGTGCCGCAATGCGCGGACTCAGACCCATTGCAGAAATTCAATACCTCGATTATTTATTATACGGTTTGGAGCCGCTCAGCGATGATTTGGCTACCATGCAATACCGGACCAAAGGCGGTCAAAAATCGCCCTTGATTGTTCGTACCCGCGGACATCGTTTAGAAGGGATTTGGCATTCTGGATCTCCTATGGGCATGATTATCAACGCCATAAGAGGTATGCATGTGTGTGTCCCCCGCGACATGACACGCGCCGCCGGTATGTACAATACCTTACTGCGCAGCGACGAACCCGCTTTGGTTGTTGAATGCCTGAACGGATACCGAAACAAAGAAACCATGCCTAAAAACATTGGCACGTTCACCGTACCCTTGGGGGTTCCTGAAATCCTAAAGTTTGGCGACGACGTTACCTTAGTTACTTACGGTTCTAACTGCCGCATTGCCATGCAAGCCATCGAAATGCTTGAAGAAGTCGGTATTGGCGTTGAATTGATCGACGTACAAACCTTGTTGCCATTCGATATTAATCATACCATCGTTGAACGCTTGAAAAAAACCAATCGCTTGGTGGTTTTCGACGAAGACGTTCCTGGCGGTGCCTCGGCCTTTATACTCCAACAAATATTGGAAGTCCAAAATGGCTACCAAGTACTTGATAGCAAACCTATTACTATTACGGCAAAAGCCCATCGACCTGCTTATTCTTCAGACGGCGATTATTTTTCAAAACCTTCGGTAGACGATGTTTACGCCGAAATCTATCAACTCATGCACGAAGTGAATCCCGAAAAATTCCCTTCTCTGTTTTAAATTGTTATACTACTTGTGGAAGCACCCATCATAACCAATTACTTGCGTTTAAGCGGCCTTGAGCCCTTCACGCTCACCCCCGAAATTAACTTTGTCAATATCGGTGAACGAACCAATGTAACTGGTAGTAAGGTGTTCGAGCGACTCATACTCGCGGGTGATTATAACGCGGCTTTAGACGTAGCCCGTCAACAAGTTGAAAGCGGTGCCCAAGTAATCGACGTCAACATGGACGAAGGCATGCTCGATGGCATTGAAGCCATGACCACCTTCCTCAATTTGATTGCGGCAGAACCCGATATTTCCAGAGTTCCCATCATGATCGATTCTTCCAAATGGGAGGTAATCGAAGCAGGATTAAAATGCATACAAGGTAAAGGAATTGTCAATTCCATTTCCCTAAAAGACGGCGATGCCGAATTTATAAAACGAGCCAAATTGGTCAAGCGCTATGGTGCGGCCGTGGTGGTAATGGCTTTCGATGAAACCGGTCAGGCAGACAGCTTTGAGCGTAAAATTCAGGTATGCGAACGCTCGTATCGGGTGCTCGTGGATACCGTTAAATTCAATCCCCAAGACATCATTTTTGATCCCAATATCCTCACCGTTGCTACCGGAATCGACGAGCATAACAACTATGCCGTAGATTTTATCAACGCCACCCGTTGGATCAAAGCCAATTTACCCGGAGCCAAAGTTTCCGGGGGCGTTTCTAATATTTCCTTTTCTTTCCGTGGGAACAACCCCGTTCGCGAAGCCATGCACGCCGCCTTTTTATACCACGCCATCAAAGGGGGTATGGATATGGGTATCGTAAATGCCGGCATGATCGAGGTCTACGACGAAATTCCCAAAGATTTACTCGCCCACGTGGAAGATGTGCTGCTAAACCGCCGCGACGATGCCACAGAACGGTTACTCACATTTTCTGAAACCGTTAAGGGAAAGAAAATTGATAAAGCCGAAGTGCAAGAGTGGCGTAATTTAGCCATTGAAGAACGTTTGAAATATTCCCTAGTAAAGGGAATTACGGAATTTATCGATGCCGATACCCAAGAAGCACTCGAATTACTTAATGAACCCTTAAAAGTAATCGAAGGACCGCTTATGGCCGGGATGAACTACGTGGGAGATTTGTTTGGCGAAGGCAAAATGTTCTTGCCGCAAGTCGTAAAAAGTGCCCGGGTTATGAAAAAATCAGTGGCCTATTTACAACCCTTCCTCGAAGCCCAAAAAGTCAGCGACCCCAATGCCCGCGCCCAAGGAAAAATCCTATTAGCTACCGTTAAAGGCGACGTTCACGACATCGGAAAAAATATCGTAGGCGTTGTTTTGGCGTGTAATAATTACGAAATCGAAGACATGGGTGTCATGGTTTCTGCCGATAAAATCTTACAACGCGCCCGTGAATGGGGCGCCGATATCATCGGACTCAGCGGATTAATCACCCCTTCTCTTGATGAAATGGTGCACGTTGCCAGCGAAATGCAACGGCTCAACATGAAACAGCCCTTGCTCATTGGAGGTGCCACTACGTCACGTGTACATACAGCCGTAAAAATCGCCCCGAATTACCAATATCCCGTTATTCACGTAACGGATGCCAGTCGCTCCGTGCCCATCGCCGGACAATTATTAAGTCACGAAACCTATCAAATATTCTCCGAAAAATTACGCGACGAATACCAAAAATTGGCTGAAAACCATGCCAATCGCCAATTACAAAAAAATCTAATTCCTTATGGGGAAGCCGAACAGAACGGCCTTACCCTAAGTAGCACAATGGTGACCCCGAAAAAAACGGGATTCTTCCAATTGAATGACATTCAAATTAAAGATTTAGTTTCCTATATCGATTGGACACCCTTTTTCCAAACTTGGGAATTAGCCGGCCGCTATCCCGATATATTAAGCGACGAAATCGTGGGCGACGAAGCCCAAAAGCTGTTTCACGATGCCCAAAATATGCTTAAAGATTGGGTAGTAAATCCACCATTGGAGCTACAAGCTAACTTTTTCATTTTGCCCGTTCGCCGGTGTCACGACGATGCCGCCGTTTATGCCCATGAAACCGACAAACAACCCTTGGCTGTTTTCCACTTCCTGCGCCAACAACGTAAAATGTCTAGTGGTGTTCCCAATCTCTCACTAGCTGACTTCTTGCAACCCAATGAATTGGATTATTTAGGTGGATTTGCGGTTACGGCGGGTATCGGACTTGAGCCCTTAATTGCTGCCTATGAAGCCGATTTCGACGACTATAATAGCATTATGACCAAAGCGCTGGCAGACCGCCTCGCCGAAGCACTTGCTGAGTTCCTGCACGAAAAAATCCGTAAAGAGTACTGGGGTTATGCCGCTGATGAAACGCTCAATACCGACGCCCTCGTGCAAGAACAGTACCAAGGCATACGTCCGGCACCCGGCTATCCCGCCTGTCCAGACCATACTGAAAAAGAAACCCTGTTCCAGCTTTTTGAATCTCAATTAGGCAACAATGCCATTTCATTAACCGAAAGTATGGCTATGTTGCCTGCTTCTAGCGTTAGCGGTTGGTATTTTGCACGTGAAGAAGCGAAGTATTTTGGTATTGGAAAAATAAACGAAGATCAGTTGGTGGATTACGCAGAACGCAAAGGAAGAGATTTAAAAGAAATGCGGCGCTGGCTTGGTCCGGTTTTATTTTAGGCGCCTAAAAAGGATTTGAGTATGCTGGGTTCTTCAAAAAAGTAGAATCTGTCATGCTGCGTAAATAAGCCAGTAAATCTTGCTTTTGTTTCGTTGTAAGGTTCAGTTGAATTCCTCCATGCGCCGCCATTTGCGGGTGTATGCTGGGATTATCAAATTGCACACCTTCGCTGTAATGATCAATTACTTCTTCTAATGTTTTGAAACGACCATCGTGCATGTAGGGAGCCGTTACGGCTACATTTAATAAACTAGGGGCTTTGAACGTTCCCATGTCCTGACTTGAATTCGTAATTCCTCCAACGCCTTTGTCTTTAGATACCGCATCTAAACCATTGCTCGCAATTCCGCCCATTCCGGCATTCAACTGTATGGCCAATTCACCACCATGACAATGAAAACAATCGGCTCCTTTAGAAAATCCGTTAGCATCAAAATCAATCAATCCGTTAAAGATAAATGCTCCCCGTAATTCCGAAGCCGATAACACCTTAATATTATCACCCGGAAAAAACTGATTAAACCGAGAATCTTTACTCACAATGCTCAATAAAAACTGTTCCATTGCCAAGGACATATCGTGCAAATTTGGCTCCGTATTAAACGCTTTCTTGAAATATTCAACATAGCCCTTATTGCGCTTTAACCGCTCTCGCAACGTGGGCAAGGTCATGGCCATTTCATTGTGCGCTTGTATCGGTTCAAACACCAATTCGCGCAAGGTTTTCACCCGGGCATCCCAAAAAAATCTTTGGTGATACGCCAAATTGTACAAAGGCATCGAATTCCGGTGCGCACGCAATCCACGAAACCCAAAACCAAAGTCTACCGGTTCTGCAAAGGCATACTCTTGTTTGTGACAACTGCCACAACTAATACTGCTATCAATAGATAAAATTGGATCGTAAAATAAGCGACGGCCCAAGGCAATTCCTTCTTCCGTCAATCGATTATCCTTGGGTAAATTCGGCATGCCGAATTCAGCAGGAAATATATCCGAAGCAATTACAAACGTGGGCTTATAAACGCCTGAATCGTCGCGCACGGCACCATTTTCCTTCGTACAGGAAGAAAAAAAGGCAAGCCCGAAAAACAGATATACAAAACCCGACTTTTGCATTTTTTGCAATTAATTTATTCTTTATTATTCTTCAAAAATGCGAAACGCATACAGGGAATTATCTAAGAAAATACGCATAAGTATCTCGTCCTGCGCACCTTCGGAATGACTTACAGATTTGTCCTTAAAACGAATAGACTCAGCCCCCCCAAAGAAACGATCGGCATTGATACGCACCGCTACGCGATGCTTAGACTTTTCTACATTCAACTCTAAAGGTAAAAAATACCGGGTTACGAACTGCATGGTGGCAGTATGGAAACTAAAACTGCCCGAAGCGGCATCGGCATTTTCTTTATATCGACCGTCCATGGCTTGGAAAATGTAACCGCCCGACCAACCCCAGTGCAATCCATTTATATTAGGATTCAACGGATGATCCGAAGGCCATACCTGCGGATTTCCGTGATTCGTTGCCGAATCAAATCCCATAGTGAACTGCAACCCTTTATATTTGCCTGCAGGGATTCCTTTATAATTAAATACGTTTCGAGTTCCCCGTAAATCGGCCCATTGATATCCATCGCCCAACTGAACGGTATCTCCGTTCTCCTTAACCAAAGCTAAGTTCGACATTAAAAAGGACCAGTTGGTGACCATCATAGACTCCCCAAAGCTCTTTTCTTTGTAAATATCTTGTCCCTTAGGCGGTAAGGGCTCATCCGCAATTTGACCTACGAAAGCCAATTCCAACTCCGAGGTAGGAACACCTTTATCTCCCCCATTGATTACGTCGGGTTCGCAAGAATTCATCAACACCATCACAGCAGAGGCGAAAACAAACGGTAGTATTAATCTATTTTTAAGCATTTTTTCGAATATACAAAACTATCAGTAAAAATCTTTGTGATATAAGTCCCTGCAGGCCAATTTCGAGTGTCGATTCGCACACTTAACGACGAATCCAACACAGCAACCCATAAACGCTGACCTACAGCATTATACACTTCAACACGCTGAATAATAGGATTCCGTGCGTACAAGGTCCAAAAATCAACGGTTGGATTAGGCTGCAATACGATATCCTCTTGTTGCACGGCATCTAAATTCATGCCGCCCACACTAAACTTAGCCAATACGGTTATATCGGGATCAAAAATTGCAGTATCCGCGGAAAACGCTAAAGAAAACCGATATGTTTTTTGCAAAGAATCCGGATAAAAAGTGCGACGCTCTGAACGACCCGCGGCATTACGAAACTCCATTGGAACTGGTATCCGCCAAAAAGGCATCGTAGGGTTGGAAGGGGTTTGACCAATACTTAATTGCACCTCATTACCCCGTTGCTTCCAATTAATTTTGAGTTCTGGATGCCCTTGTCCTTCATACCACTGTTTGATAAACCATTTCAAGTCTTGACCCGAAACTACTTCCATCACCTGACGGAATTCATCGGTAGTGCTAAAACCGTAAGCCCGATTTCCCCCAGTTAAAAATTGGCGACACCCCTCAAAAAACATCGAATCGCCTATCTGATTCCGCAACATGTGAAGCAACCAAGCACCCTTGCGATACGTCAACCGACCGTTAAAAAGCACATTAACCCGCGACGTATCGCTGGGTTTCACCGAACCGTTATCATTTTGCGTAATATTACTGCGCATGGTGCGCATCTCATATCGAAACGCTTCTTTACTTTTTAAAAATTCGTAGGCCAATGCCGTTAAATACGTGGCATAACCCTCGTTGAGCCATAAATCATTCCAAGAACCACAAGTAACCATATCCCCAAACCATTGGTGCGCAACTTCATGCGCCATTAAATCGTACGAAAAGTTCACCATGAAACTCATCGTTTGATGCTCCATTCCCCCGCCCCAAACAAATTGCGCATGCCCATATTTTTCCGAAGAAAACGGATACGGAATGAACAAACTATCATACAGGCGCAGCATGGGCACCACGCCTTTGGCTTCTTGGGAAGCCGTATTTAAAAACTGTGGAAATACATAATTCAATACCGGTAACGAATCGGTTCGGTCGTGAAAATGAACGTAATCCAATGACTCCTCATAATTACTAACCGCGATGGCCACCAAATAAACGGCAATCGGATACCGGTGTTTCCAATGAATGCGGTGGGTCGTCGCATCTAAAGAAGTCGTAGACTGTAACAGCCCGTTCGTACCAACTTTAAAGTCCTTATCGGTATCCACAATAATATCAATCGAATCAATCTTATCAGACAACGATTGCTTACACGGCCACCAATAGGGCGCTCCATAGGGCTGCGATAGCGTGCTGATTATGGGGCCGCTGGCGTGAAATTCGTAGGTATACGCTCCGTCGTTGCCCGTAACACCAATGGGATTTCCCCCGTAAAAAACCTCAAAAGAATCGCGCGAGCCGCCCAACCAAGTGCCGGTTTTAAAGACCAATATCCGATTGCCCTTGCGTTCCCATTTTAATTGGTCATTACCCCGTTTCACGCTATCGACCTGCAAATTCTGTGTTAAATCAAAGGCCAAGGAATCCGTATTGCGTTCTACCTGAAAGTCAAACAATACCGCTCCTTTTATATTAGATCCTATTTTGGGATTTAATTTCCAATGACAGCGGTGGTATTTCAAGTCGTAACCGTGAAAAACCGCTACACCGCTGCGCTTGCGAATCTCTTCTACCTGATAGAACCGCGCTTTTTCGGCACATATAACGTCTTCGCTGACCTGCGAAAAAGCCGGATGCAACCAAACCGAGAGTAAAAGACCAAAAAATATGCGCATAATTACAAATTTCGACTTTTTATTCCACACATACCTAGGGAACAAAATTTCACCGACTTTTGCATCGTGAATGCACGCTGGTTTCCGCAATTCCTCATCATTGTTTTAGGAGCAGTTTGGGGTAGCTCCTTTATCCTCATGAAACGCGGACTCGACGTATTTTCTCCTACGCAGGTAGCCGGAATTCGATTGGTGTTGGCGGGCGCGATTTTGCTGCCTTGGGTGCTTAAATACTCTGTTTTCCGCACCCGAACGGAAGGAACTAAAGGGACTAAAATCTTACACAAAAAGGACTATCTCTGGTTGGTGGCCAGTGGTATTTTAGGGAGTGGAATACCCGCATTCTTATTTGCCTATGCCGGTCGCATCATTCCCTCGGCCTTATCTGGTATATTAAATGCCTTCACACCTATGTTTACGCTGTTGTTTGGCGTATTGCTATTCAAGGAAAAACTTGACAAACAAGGACTCACAGGCGTGGTTTTAGGCTTATTAGGCGCTGTATTTCTGTTCGGACCGGCCCTTTTGCACTATGGAGCCCCCATTCCTATTCTTGGCGCACTTTTACCCTTAAGTGCTGCCATTTTGTATGGTCTTAATATTAACATTATCAAACGGTATTTGAACCACCTTCCCGGGATGGTCAAAACCGCCTACCCCTTTGTCGCAACAGCCTTGGCCTACTTGCCCTTACTGATTGCCACCGATACGATATCGCTTTGGAATCAATTTCCAGGACCCGTACATATAGATTCATTTTCTTTAAGTGAAGCCCACGCACCAACGGCCAATACCGCCTTTTTCTATGTGTTTCTCTTGGGCTTTTTTGGAAGCGCCCTCAGCATGTTCGGCTTTAACTATGTAATTAAAAAAGTGCCGCCCCTAATGGCATCAACCACTACTTTTATCATCCCGATAACCGCAGTATTCTGGGGACTCTTAGACTCCGAACCGATAGCCTGGAACACCCTCGTAGGGCTGTTCTTCCTCCTCATCGCCGTTTACCTCATCATCCGCCGCAAATCCTAAACATACGAGCGCAGCGAGTCACATAAGTCCCAAACGAGCGTAGCGAGCCTCTCACAATCAACATGAACCCAACGAGGCGACAGCCGAGTGCCCTACGAGCGGAGCGAGTCACATACGACCGAAGGGAGTAATTAAAACTGCTGCCCGATAAAAAAGTGAATCTGACCCATCTGACCACTGCGAGGCACATCCTTATAATCGAAGCCCCAAGCATAATCCAAACCGATCAATCCAAACATCGGCATGAACAAACGCACCCCGACACCTGCGGCACGCTTCATTTGGAACGGATTGTACTTCGAAATATCTGACCACGCATCACCCGCTTCAAAGAAGCCCAACGCATAGACCGTAGCCGTTTGTCCGGTCGTAATGGCCTGGCGTAATTCCAAAGTAAACTTATTGTAAATAGGAGCCCCTGCCTGTCCGCCCATCGCAGTCTGTGAAATGGTATAATTGTCATAGCCCCGCTGCGAAATAATTTCTGTAGCCGCTATATTGAAACCAAAAATACCCGCACCACCCACTTGGAAACGTTCGAAGAACGTAGGACCAATGTCGTTATTATAATATCCCAAGAAACCAAAACGTGTTTTTGCCGTTAATACCAATTTCTTATAAATTGGTGTATACCATTCTGCGTCTAATTTGAACTTGTAAAATTCCGCCCAACGGTATTTCTCCGTCAATGCCATGTTCGTATAGTCTTTGCCATCAAGCAAACTGATAGGCGGCGTAGCCTGAATCGATGCCGTGAATTTACTTCCCGACATAGGATAAATCGGATCTGCTACCGAAGAACGTGTTAATTCTATACTCGCCGAAGGATTGTAGGAAACACCCTGAAATCCAGTAGGAAACCCGTAAAAGCCCCCGTCCATATTCTGCATTCGGTACTGCTGAAAACTGATTTGATACCGCACGTTAAAGAAATCATCCGGCCACTGTAAGCGCTTACCAATACCCAACGTAACACCCGTATTCATGAATTTCTGCTTCAACGGATCGTCGTTCTGGCGGAAATCAAAACTATTTATCGTCCGGAATACACTTACCGACAGCGAGGTTGGCTTATATCCACCCAACCAAGGTTCCGTAAAGGAAAACGTATACCCCTGATAGTTCATCCCGTTGCTTTGAGCCCTTAATGACAGTTTTTGTCCGTCGCCCGAAGGTACCGGACTCCACAATTTGGGACTGAGTAATTTTCGGGAAGAAAAATTATTTAGTACAATACCCGCCGTACCAATTAGCGTAGGCGTGCGACTATAGCCATTTCCACCCCAACCACCCGACAATTCAATTTGATCCGACGGTTTTTCAACCAACTTATATTCAATATCAACCGTTCCGTCGGCGGGATTGGGCTTTGGATTTACCCCGAGCTGCTCAGGATCAAATAAACCCACCGCCGCCAAATCGCGCATGGTGCGTTGAATGTCACTCTTAGAAAAAATATTCCCCGGCTTGGTCCGAATTTCTCGTAAAATTACCCGATCCGATGTCTTCGTATTACCCGTCCATGTAACCCTACCGATGGTGGCCTCGGGACCTTCGTTAATGCGGATTTCTAAATCAATACTGTCATTTTGGACGCCCACCTCTACTTCGTACATGCTAAAAAACAAGTATCCCGCATCCATATATAAGGTCTGTACGTCGAAACCACCCAAATTATTGCGCAAACGCTCATCTAATAATGACGCATTGAACACATCGCCTTTGCGGATTCCCAATAAAGTATCGAGCAAAGAAGTCGCATACTTCGTGTTGCCCTTCCAAGCAATATTGCGATAATGATACTTATTTCCCTCAAAAAGATTCACATGCACCAAAATACGGTCCAACCCAAACATCGATACGCTGTCGTTGACAATGCGCACGTCGCGGTATCCCTTGCTTTGATATAGCTTCACCAATTGTTGCTTGGCCTCAGCAAACTTCTCTTCAGTAAATTTCGAAGATTTCGTAATGTTCCACTTGCGATACCGCCTTTTAATGTCCTTAATTGCCCCCCGTAATTCGGGATCCGTGAGCGCGCTATTACCTGTGAACATAAAATCATGAACCTTTACTTTCGGACCTTTTTCGATGTAAAAGTCAAAGTTTTCATACCCAGGCATTGGATTGCCTTCCTTGTTTTTGGCCTCCGGACGTTTAACGGTAACTTGTATATTGTAAAATCCCTTATCGAGATAATAGGCCTTGATTTTCTGTATGGTGCGATTGACCAGATTGGGCGTAATGTACATACCCTTGCGCAAATCGGTTTCTTCTTTTAAGGTTTTCGCCTGCGAATTGGTCACGTTCAAAAAACGATATCCATTCAAACGGGGTTGCTCTTTTACGACAAATTGTACTACAATTTCATTTTCATTTCCCGAGGGAAGAAAAAATACTTGAACATCCGAAAAATAATCGCGTTTCCAAATATTCTTAATAGCTTCTGGAATCTGCGTTCCCGGTACCTTAATTTCCTGTCCGATTGATAAACCCGAGTACAATACCACCAAAGCTTTTTGAACGGCTTTGCCGTTTACCTCGCGCACATCAATATTCTTTATTTTGTAGGTATTCGGTTCAATAAAGTTGTATGCAATGCCTTGAACATTGTCATACATACTCACTACTTGCGCCCTTAACGACCCCGCAAAGGTGAACATCGTTAGCAACACCAAACCAATTCGTTGAATCGTGTTCATTCTTCTGAAGCTCCTTTCTCTTTGGGAATTAATTGTTCCGACGTTTTACCAAAACGACGTTCGCGACTTTGATAATCCATAACGGCCTGTAAAAAATGTTCTTTCCTAAAATCGGGCCAAAGGACCGATGTAAAATGTATTTCTGAGTAGGCAATTTCCCAAAGTAAGAAATTGCTGATACGCATTTCACCGCTGGTGCGAATCAATAAATCCGGATTTGGATACGCCGCCGTATTCAGGGCCTTATTTAAGGTCTCCTCGCTGATATCTTCAATATTAATATCGCCGTTTTTGGCGCTTGTAGCAATTTTTTTCACCGCCTCAATGATATCCCAACGACCGCTGTAACTCAAAGCCAAAATCAACGTTGTACGGTTATTATTCGCCGTTGCTTCTTCCGTTTCCTTCAACTGACGCGCACAGCGAGCAGGCAATTGATGAATATTCCCAATGGTCTTCAAGCGAATGTTATTTTTCATTAGGTTGGGAAGCTCTTTTTCTATCGTATCCACCAACAATTGCATGAGCGCGTTAATTTCGCGTTCCGGGCGACTCCAATTTTCGGTTGAAAACGCGTACAAGGTTACGTATTCGATACCTATTTCAGCGGCAAATTCAAGGGTATTGCGAACGGCATTGACCCCATGCTTATGACCGAAAATCCGCATATGGCCCTGTTGCTTGGCCCAACGACCGTTTCCATCCATAATGATGGCCACGTGTTTGGGTATGCGTTCGGGATTGATACTAGGATATGAAACTACCGCGTCTGAAGCCATGTGAATTTATCTGCAAATTAAGGGTGTAATGCGGTAAGATAGGTTAAATCCGACGAAATAATACCAATCTTTGAGGTGAGCATCGCCTCTAAAAGTGCCTTTGGGAAATGGATTTAAACCCTTTAAAACCTGCGGTTGCGAATACTGCGCCGAACCTTCTCCTTGTGCATCGCTAATCGCTCTAAAATCGGGATACGTGCCGGTTACATCGTCTAATGCATCCGTAAACGTTTTACGCCATAAGGCCTCAACCCCTACGATCCAAGCTCCTCTATTGCGTTTTTGCGAGATTTTCCGTTTGTAACCCAATCCGATGGGAACCGACATTTGAACGCGGCTGTAATTATTCTTCCGCATGCCCGTGTTGGCGGCATGCAAATTCACCTCTTCCGCATCCAAACGGTGGGGGTCAAATCGGAAAACCCCCAATCCCAACAACGCATAAGGCGTACTAGACTGGTTATTAATATTCGTACCGAACCGATGAAAATCGAAACTTAACATACTCGAAAACTCATGCACATTGGTTTGAAAATTCAATCCCTGCACATCATAATTCTTATTGCCGTCTGTAGTTCCCGATACATGTAAATAGGAATACTGATTCCTCCATGCAAAATAATCGGTAAAATTATACCGTTGGTATACGCCCGCTGAGGGGTAAAAATGTTTAATGTTCAGGCCTTGCGACAAGTCCCCTGAGTAATTACTAGCGCCCAATACGACGCCGTATTCCTTCCTTCCAGAGAAATATTTTTGCGACATAAGATCTCCTGTCCATGTGCCAATGACACACAGAAGCGCAGCGCTCAGGACCGATTGTATGTTTCGCTTAGAATTGGAAACAGGTTGTTTTTCCACCCGTAATTTTTCTAGTCAAAGTAAAGTTCAAAAATAGGTACCAATCTTTAGTTGTTTCGTCTCCACGATTCGCGCCCAAGCGCTCTTCGCTACCATAGTCATTCACCAAATTAGTACGTCCTAATTCGGGAGTTCGATCGGCCATTGCCGCCGCCAAACCTCCGTTACTTCCGCGGGTAATCTGCGGATCTACGTACGTCATACTGATGTCGTCCAAATAGTCTGTAAAAGTCTTGCGAACGCCCAACTCAACGCCCCAAGCCCATACATCATCAAATTGTTTTTTATACCCGATTCCAATTGGAATGCTTATTTGTGTTAACGCATACCGTCTGCGATCGTTAAATTTAGTCGTTTCTTGAGCCTCTGTACTTAGTGGTTGGAGCTCCACCCACTGACCATCGTATCGGGCTAAATCTCCATATTCCGCTTGTGTGTGCACACTGGGAATATATTCAAAGTACCCTAAAGGATTGAACTTAAACAACGAAACACCTCCGAAAATATAAGGACTCGATGGATTGAATCGTTGGGTTTCTGAATACCCGAAAAGGTTATATTCGATAGTTCCACCGATTTCGATAATATCGCTTTTGAAACTTAAATTTCGTTTTTCACGTGCGGCATCACTCGTGTAGTTCTTATCACTTCCAGAAATCTGACCGAACAAGGCGTTACCGCGCAACGTTACGAAATCACTTAAATTATACCGGCAAATAATACCACCCATAGGTTTGGTCTCATTCAACGCGATCGACGGCGTTAGTTCACCCATGTAGTTCGCACCCCCAAGGGTTATTCCCACTTCTATGGGTTGACTTTTGCGCTGCGCCCCAAGAGAAACGGCCGCACCCATCAAAACAAACAATATAGACTTTGAAAATGACTTCATACCTGCGATTTATACAAATTTAAGGGATTATCCCATTATTTCCATAAAACCCCCACAAAATAACGTTGATGCCCACAATCACAGCGATTTCCCGACCAAAATTAAAGAGCAAAACGAACGAAGTGAGTCCTAATTCCCCCGAGCGCAATTAGCCAAACTAAAAAGTAAAACGAACGAAGTGAGCCAACAACGAGCGTAGCGAGCCAACAACGAGCGTAGCGAGCCAAAACAGCGAACCAAACAGCGAATAAAATGAGCCCAAAACGAGCGCAGCGAGCCAAAACAGCGAACAAAACAGCGAACAAAGTGAGCCCAAAACGAGCGGAGCGAGTCCCATACGACCGAAGGGAGTCCCATACGAGGCGACAGCCGAGTATCCCGCGAGCGAAGCGAGTATCACGACCGAAGGGAGTAATAAACCCCCATCGTTACAAAATTCCTCAAAAAGGGCACCCGCGACACCCAAGCCCACTGCATTCTCGGTTTCAAACCAAATTTGTGCTCGTAAATCGGATTGAATAAATAAAACTGCTTCCTTGCTACTGTAAATCCAGAATCCCGCGCAATGCGTTCAAAACGTTCAATACTAATGCCTGTACTGCGAATCTCCTCCATCGTGGCCACACCCGTAGCAGGCGTTCCCAACATCCTCAGAAAAAACGGATATAAAGGTCCCGGCAACAAATGCGTATACGGCAACTTGGATGCCAATTTTCCCGGTAAAACCTGCTGATGTCCGCCATACGGCATCATCCATGGAGGAAATGCAAAAAATACTAGTCCGCCTTTTTGCAAAAATCGCAACAACTCCGGCATAAAACGCGCCTGGTCCGGGATATGCTCAATAACATCCTTCAAAATTATGATATCGTAACGGCCTTCTAAATCGACCTCAGGATCCACGTCGTAAATGTTCTTATTGAGAAACGTAACCCGACCCGCTGCCCGCTCTTCCGATACAAAAGCCTTCGCCAATTCTATTCGACTTTCTTCCAACTCGATGCCCGTACAAAAGCAACCCCGCTCTAAAAACGCTTTCAACACACCCGCTTCCCCACACCCGATTTCCAAAACACGGGTATTGGAATTTAACGAGATCGACTGCTCTATAAAAGGTAAAATATGATCCCGCGTAACGCGATACGTCATATCGAAATACCGCTTTTTATCTCCGTGAAATTCGTACATCCGTAAAAATTAAGGCTTTTGCATTACCGTTCCACACGTCTTGCACGTTCTAAGTTCTTCCGAACCATAAAACTGATTAAAATGCGAAATAAATTCCTTTTCAATGTCTTTCAACTCAAAATAGGCCTCATGCAATTTGTGATTGCAATTTTCGCAAAACCACAATAAACCATCCGTGAAGCCTTTTCCTTGTCTAACCCGCTCAATCACCAAACCAATACTGCCTTCCGTTCTACCCGGAGAATGTGGCACCTTAGCCGGCAATAAAAACATATCGCCAGGACCTAAATGAACAGACTTCTTTTGTCCCTCGTCCTGAATATTAATCGTAATAGTACCTTCCAACTGATAAAACAATTCCTCTGTTTCGTTATAGTGATAGTCCTTCCGTGCATTCGGTCCGCCTACAATCATGACAATAAAATCGGAACCTTCCGGACATAAATTTTTGTTGGCTACCGGCGGTTTTAATAAATGGCGGTTTTCATCAATCCACTTTTGCAAGTTAAAGGGCATAATTACAGGCATAGTTTTCAGCGTTTAGTGCAAGGCAAATGTAGGTAATTTGGTAAAAATGATTTTATATACCGCTTTTACGTCGTGTATTTCTATTTTTGCATCACCGAATGAGTGACGCAATCAAGCACGAATGTGGAGTCGCCTTCATCAGACTGCGCAAACCCTTATCCTATTTTAAAGAAAAATACGGTTCCTATTGGTACGGACTGCACAAGCTGCAGTTCATGATGACCAAACAACTCAATCGCGGACAAGACGGCGCCGGTATTGGCGTGGTGAAACTCGAACCGCAATACGGCGATCGCTATCTCGCCCGACAGCGCAGCGCGTCAAAAACCGCACTCGGCGATATTTTTGAGGAAGTTTTTAAAGCCCTAGATCAAATTCCCGAAGAACACCGCGAAGACCTCGATTATCTCAAAAAGCACTATCCCTA
>CAMBBZ010000010.1 GCA_945863965.1 Chitinophaga pinensis
GGCGTTCCTTCCACTACGATTTCGCCGCCCGCGGCACCGCCTTCCGGACCTACATCGATTAACCAATCGGCGGTACGAATTACATCCAGGTTGTGCTCAATGACCAATACGGAATTTCCTTTATCGACCAGTGTCTGAAGTACGAATAAAAGTTGCTTGATATCGTCGAAATGCAGTCCGGTTGTGGGCTCGTCGAGGATAAACAAGGTTTTGCCGGTGTCGCGTTTACTCAATTCAGTAGACAGTTTTACGCGTTGGGCTTCGCCTCCAGAGAGGGTCGTGCTGCTTTGTCCTAAGGTGATATATCCCAAACCCACGTCTTGCATGGTTTTGATTTTGCGATAAATAAGGGGTACGTTTTCGAAAAATTCAACCGCTTGACTCACGGGCATTTCCAATACGTCGTAAATGCTTTTGCCGCGGTAGCGTACTTCTAGCGTTTCTCGGTTATAGCGCTTGCCCTGGCAGGCATCGCAAGGGACTTCCACATTGGGAAGGAAATTCATTTCGATAATTTTTCGACCTCCACCTTTGCAGCCTTCGCATCGGCCGCCTTTTACGTTGAAGGAAAAACGACCGGGTTTATAACCGCGGATTTTGCTTTCAGCCAATTGGGTAAACAGATTGCGTATTTCTTGAAACACCCCTACATAGGTTGCAGGATTGCTGCGCGGAGTGCGGCCAATCGGACTTTGATCAATCCGAATGACTTTATCGATTAAATCGAGTCCGGAAACCGATTCGTATGATAACGGACGGTGGTGCGAGCCATAAATTTTATGTTTGGCTAAGGGGTAGAGGGTTTCGTTGATCAACGTAGATTTTCCGCTGCCACTTACTCCGGTAACGCAAACAAAGATGCCCAGCGGAAGATGTAAATCGGCTCCTTTTAAATTATTGCCGGTACAACCTAAAACGTGTATATAGTCTTTACTGGGTTTGCGGCGTTTTTCGGGAATCGGAATTTTAGCCGTGCCATTCATGTAAGAAGCCGTTACCGCGGTAGAGGCCAAAAACTGCGCTACCGTGCCAGAGGCCACAATTTCGCCGCCTTTTTTTCCGGCAAAAGGACCGATTTCAACGAGCCAATCTGCCGCTTTCATCATGTCTTCGTCGTGTTCTACGACCAAAACGGAATTGCCGATATCGCGTAAGTCTTTCAAACTCTGAATCAAGCGTTCGTTATCTCTTTGGTGCAATCCGATAGAGGGCTCGTCTAAAATATATAAAACGTTAACCAGCTTAGATCCTATTTGCGTCGCCAAACGGATGCGTTGGGCTTCGCCACCGCTTAAGGTTTTTGCGGGGGAATGCAGGGATAAATAACCCAATCCCACGCCCGATAAAAAGGAAATGCGATTGCGTATTTCTTTTAAAAGTTCGGTGGCGATAATGCGTTGGCGTTCGGTGAGCCGCTCTTCCACATTTTCCAACCAAATAACCAGGTCTGAAATATTCATCCGGGATAAATCAGAGATGCTGCGGTTATCGATTTTAAAATGCAGCGATTCTTGTTTCAGACGGTCACCATTGCACTTCGGACAAGCTATTTCATGAATGAACTCTTCGGCCCATTCCCGCAGTCGATCGTCGTCAGATTCAAAATACGATTCAGAAACGATATTGATAACGCCTTTAAAATAGGTTTCGTGCGTGTATCCGCCCCATTTCTCGCCTTTTGTAACAATGTCTATGGGTTCTTTATCACCGTACAAAACGGCCTTCATTTGGGCGTCGGTAAGCTTTTCTATAGGATCGGCAAGCGAGAAACTGTGCTTTTTGGCAATCACGCGCAACTGTTGAAAGGTCCAATTTTCTCGTAATTCACCTACAGGAATGATCCCCCCCTTGTTGATAGATTTTTTCTTATCAGGAATTATATAGTCTAAATTAATTTCGGATTTAATGCCAATGCCTTCGCAATTCTCGCAAGCCCCGTAAGGCGAATTGAACGAAAAAGAATTGGGTTGGGGTTCTTGGTAGCTAATTCCTGAAACCGGATCCATTAAAAACTTACTAAAAGGATGCAAGTCGCCCTTCTCGTCGATAACCGTTACGTATCCTTCGCCTACTTTTAGGGCTGTATTCAAACTTTCTTGAAGGCGTTTCGGATTTGCTGACTTAACGGTTACGCGGTCAATAACAATGTCGATATCGTGAATTTTATACCGGTCGAGCATCATTCCCGTGGTAATGTCGACCATTTGCTTATCAACCACGACTTTATTATAACCGCGTTTTTTAATTTGGTCAAACAATTCCCGATAATGCCCTTTACGAGATTTGATAACGGGTGCGGTTAATACAATTTTCTGATTCTCGTAGGTATCAAGAACCTTCTGATAAATTTGATCTTCCGTGTAGCGCACCATCTTTTCACCACTGATGTAACTGTAGGCCTCAGCCGCTCGAGCGTAAAGCAAGCGCAAAAAATCGTATACTTCGGTTACCGTACCAACCGTACTCCTAGGATTTCTGGATACGGTTTTTTGTTCAATGGCAATTACTGGTGAAAGTCCTTTTACTTTGTCTACATCGGGGCGTTTCATGTCGCCAACAAACTGCCGCGCATAGGCCGAAAAAGTCTCCAAATAACGGCGTTGTCCCTCTGCAAATAAGGTGTCAAACGCCAAAGAACTTTTACCAGAACCCGAAAGTCCGGTGAAAACGACCAAGGCATTCCTTGGAATCACCAAATCAATATTTTTTAAGTTGTGCTCCCGCGCACCTTCCACAATTATGACTTTGTCTGATTGGGGTAAGTGGATATTCTCGGGTAGCTTAGTCATAAATCGCAAAAATACAAAAGAAAGGGCCTCTTTGGGGTATTCTTGCCCGATATTTCTACCAATAGCGTTTATGTTCCTTTACGATGAAAGAAACGTTGTATTTTTGCCTGTAGTGTTGAATTATTTGACTCGCATTTATCGACAACATCCGCTTAAGGTGGTCTTAATTGCCGCTTTAGCCATTCGCATTTTAGCGGCTGTTTTTTCTCGGGGCTATGCCTTTACCGACGATCATTATTTTGTAATTGAAGAAGCCCAACAATGGATTTTCCAAAGTGCGGAACCGCGTTCTTTTTTCAATCCCAATATTGGTATAGAAGGCCGATTGTCACACGGGTCTCTCTATACCAGCTTACATTATATTTTGTTTCAATTTTATCGAACCGTTGGTTTCCAAAATCCAATGCACATCATGTTGAGCGTACGTCTTTTTCATGCCTTGTACAGTTTGTTAATCGTGTATTTCGGATTCAAAATTGCCCGTCACTGGGGAAGTCTAAAAACGGCTCTTCACGTGGCATGGATATTGGCACTGGTTTGGTTTATGCCCTTTTTATCGGTTCGAAATTTGGCGGAAGTGGTGTGTATTCCCCCCTTGATGGCGGGGGTATATGGGTTTTTAACGTACCCGAAATCTCGAAAAATGCTGATCGGGGTGGGGTTGCTGTTTTCGCTGGCCTTTGCCTTGCGGTTCCAAACCATATTATTTTCGGGAATATTCGGACTTCAGTTATTGTGGAATAAGCGATTCAAAGAAGCCTTTGCCTTACTTTTGGGGTTTGGATTGGGCAGCGTACTGGCTTTGGGTGTGTTGGATTATTTACTTTTCAAAATACCGTTCCATGAACTCATTTCGTATATAGAATACAATACGACCCATTCAGGGGAGTATCCCAACGGCCCTTGGTATCAGTATATTTTGGTAATCCTGGGTTTGTTTTTGATCTTTTCTGGGGGAAACTGGCTCTTCGCAATGGGGGCTAAATTCAAACAATATCAAACCATTTTAGTGCCCACTTTGGTTTTCTTGGTTTTCCATTCGTATTTCCCCAATAAACAGGAGCGGTTTATTTTGCCCGTAATACCCTTTTTGGTTATTGCCGGTGTTGGCGCATGGAATGAAATTTTAATGGCGTCCAAAAGCGAACGATTGTTGCGATACGCGCGTTTTTCCGGTCGTTTTTTCTGGATATTGAATATGCCTTTGGTAGCATTTTTATCGGTGGCTTCAACGCGCACGGCCAAGATGGATGCCATGAATTATTTGAGGCAACAGCCCGATGCGGCCCATTTTGTGATAGAATCGAGTCATAACGATTACATGGAATATATGCCTCGGTTTTACGGTAATTTTTGGACACCCTACCAGCATATTTTACCGGGTTGTGGGTCACCCTGTTTTTTTGATTCCGTAAAGGCAGGCGTGCATCCTATGCCCAATTATGCGCTCTTTTTTGATTCTACCCAATTACAGAGACGCGTTCGGGAATTTAATGCGGTTTATCCGATTAAACAGGTTCAAATTATTGAATCGTCTTGGATTGACCGGTTGATACCGAAACTAAATCCGGTGGTGAAAAGTCAGAAAATTTATGTGTACCGAATTGCAAAGACGCGTTCGGGATTTTAAGGCGGTATATCCGATTAAACAGGTTCGAATTATTGAATCGTCTTGTATTGACCAATTGATCCAGAACTAAATCCGATGAGGAAAAGTCAGAAAATTTATGTGTAGCGATTAGAGAATTAAAGCGCCGTTCAGATAGGTTGTATTTACCAACTGCCACCGGCGCCGCCACCGTTGAAGCCGCCGCCACCGCCGAAGCCACCAAAACCGCCGCCGCCGCCGCTACTGAATCCGCCGCTGCCAAAACCGCTTCCCCCAAAAAATAAAGGAGGGGTATAAAATCCGCCACGGGAATAACCGCCGCCGCCGCCTCTGCGAACAAAAAGCAGGTAGAACAGTCCAAACAACACGATAGGTATCAACACAGAAAGTAAAGATTCTTTTTTCTTTCCGGTTTTAGTGCGGCCTTTGAATTCGCCTTTTACAGCAATAGCCAAGCCGTAAACGGTTTCTCTAATGCCGTTGTAATAATCGCCTTTCTTTAGAAAGGGAACTAAATTTTGTCGGCCAATATCGCCTACAATACCGTCGGTAAGCTTACCTTGGGTTTTATCGGCCGTAGCAATGTGATAGGTACGTCCTCCTATATTAAGGTAGACTAAAATACCATTATTAACGCCTTTGTTTCCGATTTTCCAACCCCTAGAAATGAACATGGCGCGGTCAAAGGCGTCATATTCACTGTTGGCTTCTAGAACTACGGCAATTTGTATCCCCATAGAATCCTCAAAATCACTTAATAATTTGTTTAATAAGGTGGCTTCTTGGGCTTGCAACACACCGGCGTAATCGTTGACATAATTGGTGTATTTGGGTAATGTTTGTTCAGCCGAAAGAATTCCGAAATTGCTGAAAACCAAGACCAGTAATAGGGTGTATTTAGTGATTTTAACTCGTAGTGACTTCATTGGATAATTCGTTCGGATTTTCGTCGCTTGGGGGGAAAAACTTGGATAGTTGCTTGCCAACCACATGCACGCCTTTAACGATACCTTCGGTGATGGTATGAGATTGGATATTACGGATAATTTCATCTTTAACGGCTTCCCAAAAAGCGGTGCCCACATGTTGGTGTATGCCTTCATCGCCGATTACGGCAATTTCTTTTGATTTTAACCGAAGGAAAATGAGTACCCCGTTTCTACTTTCCGTTTTGTGCATATCGAGTTTTTCGAAAACTTTCTGTGCTTCGTCTAGTAACGGAAGTTTAGAACTGCAAACGGTGTAATGCACTCTGATTTCAGCCGAAGTTATATCTTCTGCTTCCGAAATTGCTTCTACGACTTTGGCCGTTTCAATTTGACCTGCGGGAGAAAATTTCTGTAAGCCCTTAAATCCGAATAGCATTCCTTTATTTGTAAACAGAATCTAGGTCAGGCGCGTTTTCCATGCCTTCTTTGGCAGAAAAACCAGAACGGCGTTCAAAACCAAACATTCCTGCAAGGATATTATTGGGGAATCGACGTACTTTTTTATTGTAAGTAGCAACCGCATCGTTAAAATCTGTGCGGGCTGTACTGATGCGATTTTCTGTTCCGGCAATTTCGTCGTTTAATTTTTTAAATTGGTCAATTGACTTTAGTTCGGGGTATTTTTCAACTACCACCATCAAGCGGGATAGGGTACCGTTCAACTTGGATTGTGCGGCTTCAAATTGCTTGATATTGTCGGCATTCAATTTACTGGCATCAATGTTCATACTAGTGGCCGAGGCGCGAGCGGCTACCACTTCTTTTAGGATATCTCCTTCGGTACTCGCTGCTTTCATGACGGTTTTAGCCAAGTTTAGAATTAAATCACCGCGACGTTGGTATTGTGCTTCCACATTGTTCCAAGATTTTTCAACTTCTTCATCGGTGCTTACCATTCCATTATAGGTATTACAACCCATGAAAAATAACAAAAAAAATGTGCCAACAATGGCCAATAAGATAATAGTACTGCGTTTCATAAATAATTTAATACAAATATACGTGAAAAGGATTCTTTTAATCGTTGATTTACGTCTGAGAAATGAACTTTTTCGTTTAACTCCTTAGAAATGCTACTAACGCCTTTATTGGCAATTCCGCAGGGTACAATGTGTTGAAACATCGTTAAATCTGTATTTACATTCAGAGCCAAACCGTGCATGGTAATATAACGGCTGCTTTTGATTCCAATGGCCGCAATTTTGCGTTCGTTGGGTCCGTTAATGTCAATCCAAACGCCAATTCGGTCCGCAATAATCCCTGCCGCTATACCATATTGGTTCAAGACCTCAATAATGCAGGTTTCGATTAACGCAACATACCGTTTCAACCCAATTTGAAGAACTTCCAAATCGAAAATAGGATAGGCAACGAGTTGTCCAGGACCGTGATAGGTAATATCGCCCCCGCGTTCGATTTCAAATGTTTGCGCGTTCAAAGCCTTTAATGCATCTGGACTTGCCAGCAAATGATTTTTGTGAGCGTGCTTTCCAAACGTATACACATGAGGGTGTTCCACGAAAATTAAATGATTCTCGGTCGGTTCACCCGCTCGTTTTCTTTCAATATTTTCTTCGAATAAACGCCGTTGTAATTCCCACACATCTTGGTAATTTGCCAAGCCTAATTGGTGAAATTTGCAAATATTCATTTCGCAAAGTTACGCTTCAATGGCGGCATCTTTCTTTTGGGGACGTATTTTTGTAGGCGGCGCAACGTTCAGCCAAGGAACCGTTGAGAACGCCGTTAACAAATTAATAAAAAAGGGATGGGAGAGGAAAAAGGACTGAGCAAAAGGGCGCAGGGTGAGCAAGCCGAACTACGGGCGCAATTGTGGTTCAAACGCAACGGTTATGCAATTAAGCACACCAATTGGTACCATGAACACAAAGAAATTGACTTGGTGGTAGAAACTGAAAAATATCGCGTTTTCGTGGAAGTCAAATACAACAATGCCGATTCTGTGAGTTTTCCAGAATCAAAGGTCCACAAACAAAAACAAAAATTTTTACAGCAATGCGCACGATCCTATCAATTTAAATTTCCTACGCACAAAACCATCCGGTTTGATATCGTTTCAATTACCCAGAGTGCTTTTTCTATACAAATTTATCATATAAAAGATGCCTTTTTTGGCCGGTACTCGTACCGCCAATCGCATCGTTTGTCTCATTTTTGCGACATAGATTTCAATGTCATTCGCTTTTAGTCTTTCTTTGCACTTGATGAAAAAGTATCTATCTATAGTAGTGACCTTTTGTTTTATTGCGATTTCAACCGCTCAACACACGTGTGGAACCGATTGGTATAACGAACAACAACAACACAAGAATTCTCAAACTAAAGGACTCGAATTGTATCATAATCAGGCTATTAAAGCGGGTGCAAATCAACCTACTGATGAGGTTCAAAAGCGCGCGGCGACCTATACGATACCGGTAGTATTTCACGTAATTCATACCAATGGCAGTGAAAATATTTCTAGAGAACAAGTGTTAGACCAAATACGCATTTTGAACGAAGATTTCAGCAATACGAATGCCAATAGGGTCAATTTGCGTTCTAATTTCAAAAATATTGTGGGGGTTGGAGATATAGAATTCCAGTTGGCTTCTATAGACCCTTCTGGAAATTGTTTTGACGGTATCAATCGAATTTACTCCACTGCGGGCGTCGATATGGATATGAACGATGAGCCTGTGAAAGATTTAGCGTATTGGAACTATAGAAAGTACCTAAATATCTGGGTGGTAACGAATATCGAAAGTGGTTCGGCTACGGGTACTGTTTTGGGGTATGCTGTTTTCCCATGGACTTCGAGTTTCAATAAAGACGGCATTGTAATCAGACACGACCGAGTTGGTTCTATTGGCACAGCTTCTAATACCGATGATGGGCGTACACTTACCCATGAATTGGGTCATTGGTTGGGTTTGTACCATACCTTCCAAGGTGGTTGCAATGATGGAGATGAATGTGATGATACGCCACCAGTGGCAAGCACGTTTACCAACGCCAGCTGTCCAGCAAACGGCAATTCTTGTAGCAATGACAATCCTAATTTACCCGATATGTGGGAGAATTATATGGACTATTCCAATGGAACGTGTATGAGTGCCTTTTCTAAAGAACAAGTATTACGAATGCACTATTACTTAAAAAACTTGCGTTCTACTATTTATGGAAATGCCAATCTACTTTCTGTGGGTTTGATAAAACAAAACACGAAACCTATTGCCGCGTTCAATTCAAATACCCGAGTGGTTTGCGCAGGTCAACCCGTTAATTTTTATGACCTAAGCTGTAAAGGCAATGTGACAGGTCGTTTGTGGACATTCACCGGGGCGCAGCAAACGACTTCTAGTTTAGCCAATCCTGTAGTTACCTATAACAAACCGGGAACCTATGAGGTAAAGCTTCAGGTGGAGAATAATTTCGGTAGCGATGTTCGCACCGAATCATCCTACCTAAAAGTGTTAGAAGAAACGGGAAGCAAAATCCCTAATTTTGAAGAGGGATTCGAAAATGGAGATCCCGTGGTGGTCTCTGGTTTTTCACATTTATCCCCTACCTTTAAATTTGAGCGCGTAAACACCAGTGCCTACACAGGTTCACATTGTTACAAAGCCAATATCAATTCAAGTACCCCCGCCGGCGCGGTTTTTAGTTTCCAAACGCCCTCCTTTAATATTGCATCTCTAGAAGAGGGAGTGGCTGCAAGGTTTAGCTTTTGGGCGTCTTACGCCCAGGTAAATGCCGATATTAGTGAAACTTTAAAATTATTTATTTCTACCGATTGTGGCGGAACTTGGAATCAAATTTATCTTAGAAATGGGTCTTCTTTGGCCTACTTGAACGCGCCCAATTCCAGCAATTGGAAACCTACTCAAGAATCACATTGGCGCCGACACGGTCTAGGTTCTTTGGGAAGCATGGGATACGGCGATGCAAAAAGTGCAATATTCCGAATCGATGTGGTAAGCGCGGGTGGTAACTCTGTGTACATTGATAACATAAATATGAGTCCGTTTTTTGCGGAAACAGAGGACTTAAATACGAATGCCTTATCGGTAAATGTGTATCCGAATCCCGCCTCGCAAAAAACCACATTACGTTTATTTTGCAAACAGCCACTGAGCAACGCACACGTAGCGTTATACGATGTAACCGGGCGCAGGCTCTCTATGATTTATAAGGGGCCCTTGAATCAAGGAAAACAAGAATTTGAGGTCCCGAACCCAACAAATGTCGGACTTGGTGTGTATTATATACGAATCGACACCAACGAAGGAAGCGTATCCCAACGATTAATTTTCGAAAACGAATAAATGAGAAATCTGGTAATAGTAGAATCACCTGCAAAAGCAAAAACGATTGAAAAGTTTTTGGGAGCGGATTACACCGTCGTATCGTGTAAAGGTCACATCCGTGACCTCGCCGATGGCAACGATGCCATAGATATTGAAAATGGGTTCATGCCCAAGTATGTGGTTTCCGATGACCGACAGGCTGTCGTTAGAGAATTGAAGTCCTTAGTGAAAAAAGCAGAGGTAATTTGGTTAGCAACGGACGAAGACCGCGAGGGGGAAGCCATTTCCTGGCACCTTGCGGAAGAACTCAAACTTAATGTAGCGACTACCAAACGCATTGTTTTTAATGAAATTACGAAACCCGCTATTCAGAAGGCTATTGAAAACCCAAGAACAATAGATCAATTTTTGGTAGATGCCCAACAAGCCCGACGGATTCTAGACCGCTTGGTAGGTTATACCCTTTCTCCTGTTTTATGGAAACAAGTACGACCTAAATTAAGTGCCGGTAGGGTACAATCTGTAGCCGTTCGCTTGGTGGTTGAACGGGAACGTGAAATCATAGATTTTGTTGAAAAAAGTGATTTTAAAGTCGTGGCACATTTTACCAAATCGAATGGTAAAGTTATAAAAGCAGAATTGCCCCAACGTTTTGCACAAGTTGAATTGGCTGAGGCCTTTTTAACTCAATTGATAGGGGCCGCTTTTCACGTCGGACAAATAGAAGTAAAACCTACCTACAGAAGTCCTTCAGCACCCTTTACCACCTCAACCTTGCAGCAAGAGGCGTCTCGTAAATTGGGCTTTAACGTAACTCGGACCATGCAGGTAGCTCAAAAACTTTACGAAAACGGACACATAACTTATATGCGTACGGATTCAACGAATTTGAGCGGCACGGCGCTCGCCGCAGCCAAAGAAGAGATTCTTTCGGCTTATGGTGAGGCTTTTTCTGAACCCAAGAATTTCACTACTAAGAGTAATTCTGCTCAGGAGGCCCACGAAGCCATCCGACCTACGTATTTTAACAAGCATAAAGCCGGTTCTACGATGGAAGAACAACGCTTATACGACCTTATTTGGAAGCGCGCTATCTCTTCCCAAATGTCGAAAGCACGCTTAGAGAAAACCACCCTCGATATCGTAAATAACCAAACCAAAGATGTATTTAAGGCGTCCGGTGAGGTAATCAAGTTTGAAGGGTTCTTAAAAGTGTACCTAGAAGGAAACGATGATGAAAACGAAGAAGAACAGGAAGGAATGTTACCTGCAGTGGATCAAAATGAAGTACTCGGTTATAATTCCATTACCGCAACACAGCGTTTTGCCAAGCATGCCCCTCGATTTACAGAGGCCTCTTTGGTGAAAAAATTAGAAGAGTTGGGAATTGGCAGGCCTTCAACCTATGCGCCTACCATTCAAACGATTCAAAAACGCGGCTATATTGTTCAAGAAACCCGACTTGCCCAACAACGAGAAATACCTGTTGTTGCCTTAATTGGTGGCAGTATCCAAAAAAGTACCGAAATGGAAAACTTCGGGGCCGAAAAGAGTAAGTTATTTCCTAGCGATATTGGAATGTTGGTAACCGATTTCTTATCAGAACACTTTAAGGATATCATGGATTACGGATTTACCGCACAGGTTGAAATGAAGTTTGATGAAATTGCCAAAGGCATGCAAAGTTGGCAAATTATGCTCAGCGAATTTTACAAACCATTCAAAATTACAGTAGCCGATACCATACAAAACGGAGGTCGTGCCAGCGGCGAGAGAATATTAGGAAAAGATCCCGTATCGGGTCTTACGATATTAGTGCGCATGGGTCAATACGGCCCTATGGTTCAACTTGGATCGCGCGAGGAAACCGAAACACCTGCTTATGCCAGTTTGTTGAAAATCCAACGGCTAGAAACTGTTACATTGCCAGTAGCTATCCAAATGCTATCGATTATGAATCACGGTTTTGAATATAAAAACGAAAAGGTTCAAATAGGAGTGGGACCTTACGGCGCGTATATCAAATTTGGTCAAAAATACATCAATGTTAAAGATGAATCCGAACTGCTAACCCTTACGCAAGCTAAAATTCAAACCATGCTTGAGGAGTTTGAGAAATCGCCAAGTTTTCCCGTGAATTTGGGTATGTATGAAGATAAAAATGTTCAAGTAAATGCGGGTAGATTTGGTCCATATGTAAAGTTTGCATCTTTATTTGCCAGTATCCCTAAAGCAGAAGACCCTTTTGGTATAACGTTAGAAAGGGCTATTGCACTTATTGAAAAAAAGAGGGAAGACGATAAGCAGAAAATGCTGAAAACCTTCGAAGGCCGCGACGATGTGAGTATTCAAAAAGGACGGTATGGGGCGTTTATAAAATACGGTAAAGAAAATCTTAAAATACCTAAGGATGTAGACTATAACGACCTCACTATTCAGCAAATTGAAGTAATCGCTAAAGCCGCGCAACCTGAGGATAAGAAAAAAGGCGCCAAAAAAACCACTGCCGTTAAAAAAACGGTAACCGCTAAAAAAGCAGTTCCTAAAAAGGCAGTAGCCTCTAAAACGGCTGCGGTTAGAAAAGTGGCTGCAAAAAAGAAATAACGGACTTTGGGAAATCAGAATACCATACACGCGTTAGTGCAATTATTGGATGATTCCGATGATGAGGTTATAGAAATTGTAGAATCCAAATTACTCCATGAAGGGGCTGTTTTTGTTCCTGAACTCGAAGAAATATGGCTCGAAAATACCTATCCACATCTCAACGATAGAATCGAAGAAATCATCAAGCGGTATCAAAAAATTTCCCTACTTCAGGATATCGATTTTTGGTTAGCCAAAAAAACCGAAGCCAGTGCGCTAGAAGCATGGGTATTGGCCAGTAGGGTGCAATATCCAGGACTAAAGATTGGAATGGTACGTGCACACTTGAATCAGTTAAAAATTGATGCATGGGTGAAAATGGGGGGCGTTAAAAATCCCCATGATCAAATTCAAATTCTCAATCAAGTTTTCTTCCATACTTATGGTTTTAAGGGGAATAACGATAACTACCACAATCCCGATAATTCCATTATTACGCGGGTATTAGAAACTAAATTCGGAAATCCCATTTCTTTGTCACTATTGTATATGTCGGTTGCGCACGATTTGGGACTGCCCTTATTTGGAATCAACCTACCGCAACATTTTGTATTGGCTTATTGTAGAATGAATACCCCAATGAATGATAATGGCACCTACGATAAATCCGCTATACGATTGGACAATGTAGATAAAGTGAACTTCTATGTAAACGCGTTTTCCAAAGGACAAATTTTCACAAAAGAAAGCGTGGATGCCTTTTTAAAGGTAATTAAAGTAGCACCTCAGCCCACTTTTTACCGGCCTTGTAATCCCTTAGAAATATTTCAACGTATTTTGCGTAACCTACACCATGCCTATGCTGAACAGCAAGATACAGAGAAACAAAGGGATATTTTAGACATCATGAAGCATTTAGGAATGACCAATACGGAGGATTCCTAGGATACATTTGCTCACACGCAATAAATTTACGAAATTTGCCCCATCTTACTATGTCAGAAAATCCAATTCTAGTGCCTAAAATGGGCGAAAGCATCAATGAGGCAACCGTAATACGTTGGCTTAAAAATGTGGGTGACAAAATCGAAAAGGATGAACCTATCGTTGAAATCGCTACGGATAAGGTCGATAACGAAATCCCAAGTCCTGCAGAAGGCATTCTTACCCAACAACTTTTCCAAGACGGAGACGTAGTTAAGGTCGGTGAAGCCATTGCCATGATGCAATTGGGTTCTGCTGCGTCCGTTGCAGTGACTCCCGTTGCTGAGGTGCAACGCGCAGTCGAACAAATTGAAACACAAGTGCAAGAGGCTATTAACGCGAGCCCAGTAGCCGCGGTCACCAAACCTGCTAATACCAATCGTTTTTATTCTCCCCTTGTTATGAATATTGCTTCGCAAGAAGGGGTTACGTCGAGCGAACTAGAGCAAATTGAAGGTACCGGGTTGGAAGGTCGTGTAACCAAAGCCGATATTCTAAAATACTTACAACACAGACAAGAGCCTGCAACCTTAAGCCCACAAGCGGTTGAAGTTTCTGTGATACAACCAGAAGCTCCTGCCAAGGTTACAACTCCAGCGTTTATTCCAGAAGCTACTCCTACCAAGGCCGTAAGTCATGCCCAACCTATTAATTTAAATCCAGGCGATGAAATCATTCAAATGGATCGGGTGCGCAAATTAATTGCCGATCACATGGTCATGAGCATGCAAACAAGTCCGCATGTTACCTCTTTCGTGGAAGCCGATGTAACCAATATGGTGAATTGGCGCAATAAAGTAAAAGATGTATTCAAAAAGCGAGAAGGGGAAAATTTAACATTTACGCCTATTTTCCTATGGGCCATAGCCAAAGCAATCAAGGATTATCCCATGATAAATGTTTCGGTAGATGGGGATAAAATCATCAAAAAACGCAACATCAATATCGGAATGGCTGTTGCTCAAAACAACGGAAATTTAATTGTTCCCGTAATAAAAAATGCAGATTCTATGAATCTTTTGGGACTTACGCGCGCCGTTAATGACTTTGCTGTACGCGCCAGAAATAACAAATTGAATGCCGATGATATTCAAGGTGGAACCTATACACTGACCAATGTGGGTTCTTTTGGCAATATTGCAGGAACACCCGTAATCAACCAGCCTCAAGTAGCCATCATGGCAGTTGGTACCATTACAAAAAAGCCCGCCGTATTAGAAACTGAACACGGTGATGTTATCGCAATTCGCCATAAAATGATCCTGTCACATTCCTACGACCATCGCGTGGTAGACGGTGCCTTGGGAGGTATGTTTGCCAAACGAGTGGCCGAGTACTTGGAGCAGTGGGATATGAACACCGAGGTGTAAGCGTTTTGACAAACCGGATATGGAAGCTAAAATCACCCGGTTTGTTAACCTGTTTTACGTCCTTTTAGTCCTAAATGCAACCTTTTACATTTTGGATGAGGTACTTCCGCCCCAAATGGGTGTGTATACCGTAATCAACAATCATAAACAGGTAAGCTTTACCGAGGAACTTAAAATGAACAAGGACTTAGAATTCACCTTGTTGGTGGAAGACTCCTTAAAAGAAGATTCCGACAGACGCGTATTGTTGGTAGAAGTTGACGAGGCTACTTTTTTTCGTACCAAGGTTGGGTCACTGGTTTACGTTTATGTGACCCCTTTATTTCATCATATTCGCTTTTGTATCGATGACCATAATCCGGTCTTAAAAAGCACCAATCCCTATAATTTCAGATACCCCACAGAGATTCAACATTTTCTGATGCCTTTGTTTATAATTCTGTTGGCGATTCTCGGCTATAAACTTCCCGGCTTTGAAGCCAAGTTTGCCCTGTTTTTGTTTACCAGTGTATTAACAATTGTACTGCGATGGTTAATGCGTTAATTCAGGCCTATAAGCATCCGTTGGCATGGCTTTATGGATTGCTTGCATTCGGAGCTGGGCTTTGGCAACTTATCGATCCGCGAGCGCTCGTCGATTCCGCAGAATATGTGGATGCGGTGCACTATTGGTTCCAATATGAAACCTTAGAGTTAGATCCCTTCTCCGGCAGCTGGATGGGAGTAACCCGCCGAACCCCTGGATATCCTTTTCTATTATACATACTTGGGTCAAATGGCGTTTTACTTGTTCAAATAATTGCCGCATGGGTCTCCCCGGTTTTTATTCACGCGGCATTGCGCAACTCATTGCAATTCAAATTAGGACCTGCTTTGTTTTGGGCCTTTTGGATTTCATGGCCCTTGCAATTTTACTACACGGCCCTTCCCATGCCCGAAATTATAGTCCAATGCCTGTTCTCTATTTGGATTTGGACATGGGCCAATAATCGAATCAGTTTTAGCTACCTAATTGTAGCCCTTATGATTCTGTTTAAACCCGTTTTTATCGTGTTGCTGCTTCCACAATTGTGGGCATTAGGCAAGGATATGGCGACTAAAATCCGCAAGTCGGGAATCTCAAGGGCGCTGAAAATAGACCTTAACTTTCGATTTTATGCGCGCACACTGTGTCACTTGGCGCCGATTTTTACGATTTTAGCCTTGGTCACAATCAACAATCAGCGTTGGAATACGCCACAGATTTCTTCCGTTAGCACTACGAATTTTTACGAATACAATCGTGCCATGACATTAGAGAAGGTCTATGGAAAGACTTACACTGATTCTGTGTACACGCAAGAATCAAAATGGTTAAATGCGATGTCTAATTTCGATCCTAAAAAAGGGGATTGGATGTCCGCTCGCACTGCAGAAACACTAAAAGCACATGGGGGAACGTATGTCTTTTTACACGTAAAAGGAATGCTTCAAATGTTTGTAGATCCGGGTCGCTACGATGCCATGGTATTTCTAAAATGGCCTGTGTATTCCGGATTTTTAGGAATTCGCGACAGCCAGCAACCAACCAAAAGACCCTTGTATGAATGGGTGTATATGGTCATTTTTGCACTCATAAATGGGGTGAAGGTAGCTTTGATTGCCACGGCATTGATTTACTTGATTGTGTTAAAAAAACCAATAGATTTAACGACCCAACTCGCGTTTTTGGCTATTATTTTAGTGGCATTGGCCACAGGTCCTGTAGGTACTGCCCGATATGCGCTGCCTTTATACCCCCTTATGGTATGGGTGGGCGTGAAAAACTTCCCCCGAAAAACAAATTGAATGAAAATAGTACTATTGAGCGACAATCATGCGCATTGTGATGCGGGAATTTTGAAGCACGTGGATTGGGCGGATGAGGTTTGGCACGCGGGAGATTGGTTAAATTTAGATTTACATACGGCTATTCTCGAGCGGCATAAACCCATAGTTGGGGTATACGGAAATGTGGATGGGGGAGATGTGCGCGGCTTTTATCCCGAATTTCAACATTTTGAAAGAAATGGGATGCGGATATTTATGACACATATCGCGGGTAAACCGGGAAACTATCCCACGCGCGTGGTTCAAGAAGCCAGGAAATCAAAGCCCCATCTGTTTATTTGCGGGCATTCGCATATTTTATTAGTAAAAAACGATGCCCAACAGGGCTGGCTGCATTTAAACCCGGGCGCAGTAGGTCTTCACGGATTTCATGCGGTTCGAACGGCTTTGCGATTTGAAATTGAAAGCGGGAGTATTAAAAATCTTGAAATTGTGGAGTGGCCGCGAAAACAAATTGTATAATTCGTATAAAATTGCATTGTTAATTTCATGTAAAGTGTTATTTTTGCATTCCTTTAAAGGAAGCCCAGGTGGCGGAATTGGTAGACGCGCTGGTCTCAAACACCAGTGGGCTTAAACCCGTACCGGTTCGACTCCGGTCCTGGGCACCACGTGAATAGAATCATTCATACCCAAATTCAAACGATCGACGGTCATCATATGGCCGTCGATTTGTTTTTACCCGAAATGCCGGGTCCCGAAAAACTTAGCGTAAGCATCTTTTGCCACGGGTTCAAAGGTTTTAAAAATTGGGGATTTGTCCCGCATATCCATGAGTTTTTAGTAACGGAAAATCGGGCATTGCTCACATTCAATCACAGTCATAACGGCGTGGATCAACGCGATTTTGACAGTTTGGACATGTTTGCGGAAAACACCATCGGACAAGAATTGCGTGATTTAGAATCGATTGCCCGCTGGATTCAAGAAGAGGCTACCGATGCCTATCACCTGCACCCGGAAAAACTAGATTGGATCGGTCATAGTAGAGGCGGCGGTAACGTATGGGTATTTAGCGCACTGTTTCCCCAATACGTAAGGAAAATTGTTTCTTGGTCGTCCATTCATACCTACGAAAGTCTGTTTAATTCTATTGATAAAGACGCGTGGCAAAAAAACGGCATTACGTATATTACCAACACCCGTACGCACCAAGAAATGCCCATGAAATGGCTCATTTACGAGGAGTATTTAGCTCATAAAGTATCCTATGATATAATAATTGCCGCTAGAAAACTAGATAAGCCCGCATTAATTATTCATGGAACAGACGATCAATCGGTGCCATTTTCAAGTGCGGAGAAGTTAGCCGAGGCCTGCAAACATGCCATTTTTATAAAAGTGGATAACCAAGGTCACACCTTTGGTGCCCAACATCCTATGGTCAGTTTGGTAGAAGCCACCGAAGCTTTTTGGTTGGTGCTAGATAATACCTTGGAATTTTTGGAAGAAGAAGCGGAAGATCAGATAATAACCGAGTAATACTATTTTTTTGAGCTCGTTTTAATCCGTATATTCTAATTGGGTATTTTTAACCATTTAGCCCTATTTCTTCTGAGCCCGCGAAAGCCGGTCATTAATAGCACGACCCAAACCTTCTTGGGGAGCCCACTCAAAATATACCCGATCTAATTGCCGATCGTCAAAGGAACGCAGCAAAGAAAATAAGGCTGCGGCCGCTTCATTTAAATCTCCTTGCGGTGATAAATAATGAATATGCGATCCTGTAGGGTCTTCTGACTTTTGGGAAAACAACAATAAGTTTGCCTGTGCGTCTAGATTTTCAGTGAGAGAATCCAAAGGAATGAGCGCACATCGAGGCGCATAATGGTGATCAAGTTGACCCGGACTTTCGGTTCCTTTAGGCGCAAATTGGATGTCGACTTGCAATTTGGGCAATACGTTCCAAAGTGCTTCCAGAGAAATTCCACCCAATCGAAGAACCCGTGCGGGTCCGTCGGCAAACGATACAATGGTCGATTCAAGTCCTATAGTAGCGTTTCCCCCGTCTAATATATAAGGAATTTTGCCTTGCAACTGGTCGTAAACATGTTGGGCTGTGGTTGGACTTACGTAGGTGAATGGATTGGCGGAAGGGGCGGCAAGGGGGTAGGAGAGTTCTCGTAATAAGGCCAAGGCCATGGGATGTTGGGGAATGCGCATGGCCACGGCGGAACTTCCGGCAGTTACCAAATCGGGAACTTGGTCCGATTTTGGCAAAACTAAGGTTAAGGGTCCCGGCCAAAATGCCAAAGCGAGTTTTTTAGCCTCTTCGGGAAATTCCCGAACACAGTTGTACACCGAAGTTAAATCGGCAACGTGAAGGATTAGCGGATCAAAAAATGGCCGATTTTTGGCTTCGAAAATTCGGCTGACCGCCTGCGTATCCAAACCATTTCCCGCTAAACCGTAAACCGTTTCAGTAGGAATACCCACTATTTGGCCCTGTTGCAGCCATTTAACGGCTTCAGAAATTTGCGTACCAATTTCAGTTTGGAAGGGCATTAACGGCGTTTTAAGCTGTATTTGTCTATCTTATTATAGAGGTGACTCCGTTGAATATCAATTTCAGCGGCCGTTTTGGCCACATTCCATTGGTTTTGAATCAATTTCCGCTCGATAAATACTTTTTCAGCCCAATCCCTAAATTCTTGTAGGGTTTTATAATCGTCTACCACACCAAACGGATCCGAGCCCCGTTGTGCCGGATTGCTATACATAAATACGTCATCTCCCGTAATTGCTTTTCCAGATAAAATAACCAATCGCTCAATTACGTTACGCAGTTCTCTGATATTACCGGTCCAATTGACTTCTTTCAATGCCGAATACCCGTCTACCGTAAAATCTTTTCTGGGGAAGCCATTTTCGGCACAAATTTCATCTAAAAATTTATGGGCAATTAAAGGAATGTCATCGACCCGCTCGTTCAGTGTGGGCACATGGATCAGAATAACCGAAAGGCGGTGGTATAAATCCATTCTGAAGCGACCGTGTTCGATTTCTTCCAATAGATTTTTATTGGTGGCCGCCACGATGCGCACATCTACTTTAATTTCTTTGTCGCCGCCCACACGGGAAATCCGTCCTTCTTGAATGGCTCTTAGGACTTTGGCTTGAGCAGCAAGACTCATATCGCCTATTTCATCGAGGAACAAGGTGCCGCCGTGGGCCTGTTCGAATTTCCCAATCCGCTGGCGTATGGCCGAGGTAAAGCTCCCTTTTTCATGTCCAAACAATTCGCTTTCAATAAGTTCGGTGGGGATAGACGCACAGTTTACTTCAATGAGAGGTTGATTGGCGCGGGTGCTGCGTTCGTGCAACCATCGGGCAACCAATTCTTTGCCGGTACCATTTTCTCCGGTTATGAGCACGCGTGCTTCGGTAGGGGCAACCTTTTCGATGGTATCTTTTATTTTAGTAATCGCGGGGGTTTCCCCAATGATGTCGAATGTTTTAGCAACTTTACGTTTCAGGTGTGTGGTTTCAACCACCAAGTTGCTGCGATCTATTGCGTTACGCAACGTAATTAACAAGCGATTTAAATCGGGGGGCTTGGTAATGAAATCGAAGGCGCCTTTTCTGGTACTTTCAATAGCCATTTCTACGTTACCATGTCCCGAAATCATAATCATGGGCATATTTGGTTTTAGTGCTTGAACGCGTTCAAGAAGGGCTACACCGTCAATTCCGGGCATTTTTACGTCGCACAATACCACATCAAAATCATTTTTTTGAATCAATTGCCAGCCTTTTTCCCCGTTTTCAGCTAGGGTAACATCGAAACTTTCGTATTCGAGAATTTCTTTAAGGGTCTCGCGGATTGGAGCTTCGTCGTCTATTACTAATATGTTCGGCATAGGATTGAATTAAGTGTCTACAAATATGGTGGATTATTTAATAGACAGTATCCACTTTTTTTGACAGTTTATCCACTTTTGAGAAATTCGCATGGGATTCGTAAAAAAAAGTTTTATTTATTGCATTTTAAATCATTGAAATATAATAATTTAAAGAAAAAACAATGTAAGAATACAGATGTTTTCAAGTCGAACAATCCCGTTATTTAAAGGCCCCACATAAATCGATGAAAACAAATTTATTTGCGATTATTGAAGAATTACAGCATATTTGTTCTCAATTGAAACGTATGATACCAAAAATGGCAAGTATAAAAGCGTTGGCAGCATGGATATTCTTTGGGCTAACGGCTTTCCAGTTGGGCGCTCAACAAGATCCGTCGTACACGCATTTTACCTACAACAAGTTATTGTATAACCCAGCGTATGCAGGGGCTTCCGATAACTTTTGTATCAATGCAATAACCCATCAGCAATGGTTAGGTTACCGCGATGAATCGCCCTTAATTGGAACACAAGGCAATGGATTTCCAGCTACTGGAGAACGCGTTCGTGGTGTAAATCCACAAACATTGGGAGCCGGTTTTTCTGCGCCCATTCGCCTTAAAATCAAAGAAGAGAAAGTAAATGTGGGAGGCGCATACGCATCGTTTATATCCGATCAATTAGGATATGAAAGTAGTACGTATTTCAGAGGAGGTTTGGCAGGAGCTTACGAATTACCAGACGGTTCTAGCATCCGCGTTGGTGTGGAGGTTACTTCACTTACCAAAAGTATTGACGGTTCAAAATTGCGTTACCATGATCCCAACGATCCCAATATCCCTGTAGGTTTATCGTCAGATTCCAAAATTAATTTGGGTACGGGTGTTTATTATATGAACCCCAACATTTTGGATGGGGTATGGGGCGGTATTTCCATGACTAACTTATTACCGGCTGAGTTTTCTTATTCTACAGGCGGAAGTAACACCGTTACAATGGCAACTACAAAAAATCTATATATTTCTGGTGGTGTGCGTAAAGAACAGTTCTTAGGAAATCCTTCCTTGCGTCTTGAACCCGCATTTTTATTGAAATCTGCTATGGGTGAGAATGGAGGATTTATTAAACCCGAATTGGATTTACAAGGAATGGTAACCTATAATGAATTATATGCCGCGGGATTGAATTTACGCTCGTATGTAGCCGGCGTAGATGCACTAAGTATCATGGTTGGGTTTTATCCTCCAATTCCTGGTAATGCATCTGGACAGCAGCAAACGTTGCGCGTTGGTTATTCTTACGACATCACGTTATCCAATGTACGCAGAACCAGTAACGGAACCCATGAACTTCAGGTTAATTATTGTTTTAATTTCTCTCTTCCGGATAAAGCGCCACGCATTTACCGCCACCCGCGCTGGATGGTACGCGATCCGTTGAAAGATTAATCAAAAAAAGTTTATCCACATACAATAAACATATATCAAAAGCGTTATAACACAACTTGAATGAGTAAAATAATTGGATAATTCAGTTCTTTCCATATTTTTGCAACTTCACAAGCAATACACTTGAAACGAAATAACATTATAATGAAAAACCAATTGATGGATTTCTTCGCTACGAAAAGAGCATTGAAATTGCCTAAAGGGCTAATGGCTAACCGTTCTTTACGGTTGTTTGCTATGGCTACGGTTGCCGTGTTTTTTGCCGGATGTCCGAGCGATACAGGAGATTTGATTGGGGTGCAAGGACGCAGTCCTTGGTTACACCCACAGCCTCCTGGAATGGTTTACGTGAGAACGGGAACCTTTCATACCGGTCAAGGTACTGAAGATGTATTCCAGTCTTACCTAGAACCTAATAAACAAATGACGGTGACAGGTTTCTGGATGGATGAAACCGAAATTACCAACAACGAATATCGCCAATTTGTGAATCATGTAATAGACTCGTTAGCACGTGCTATTCTTGATGAGGAAACAGGTGGTGGCGTTAACCTCGAGTTGGCTAAAAAACCTGTGCTTCCTGAAGCGGGCGTGGCGCTCTTCACAAGCAGAGTAGATGATCCAGACGATTTGGAATACGATCCCAATGCATTTGATAATGAAGGCAATCCTATCAAATACATCAATTACGATGAACCCCTAGATAAAAAGTTCCGTAGTAAAAATGGAGAAAATTTCGATGAAATTCTATACCGTCGTATGGATTATCAAGGCGCTGAACGTTTCAGATTCAAACGTCAAATCGATACCCGTAAATTAAAATACCATTACCAATGGCAAGATCTTGCCTTGGCCGCAAATACCGATCGTAATAAATACAATGCAAAAAATCGCACTGAGTTTTTAGTGGATGAAGATGTATTGGTTTATCCTGATACCTTGTGTTGGATTCGTGATTTTACGTATTCTTATAACGAACCTATGGCACGTCAGTATTTCTGGCACCCACGTTATGACGATTATCCCGTTGTTGGGGTGAATTGGGCACAAGCCCGTGCATTCTGTAATTGGAGGACCCATTTGAAAGAAAGCTATTGGAATCGCATTGGTTTGCCCAATACAGAAGATTTCCGTTTGCCTACTGAATACGAATGGGAATATGCAGCCCGAGGTGGCCGTATAGGCAATCGTTTTCCGTGGGGCGGACCTTATGCTCGTAACTCTAAAGGGTGTATGTTAGCGAATTTCAAGCCGATGCGCGGTGATTACGGAGCCAGCGACGGCGGGGTGTATCCGGTGCGTGTTGACAGTTATTTTCCTAATGATTTTGGATTGTATAACATGTCTGGTAATGTTTCTGAGTGGACATCTACCGCTTGGGATGAAACGAATAACTCTTTTGTGCATGATTTGAACGGTAACTACGATATTTACACCAAAGAACATTCGGAAGATGCTAAAAAACAGCAGGAAATTATGAATGTTCCTATTTCTCGCAAACGTAAAGTTATACGCGGTGGCAGTTGGAAAGATGTAGCCTACTATATCGAATGTGGTGCCCGTACTTACGAATATCAAGATACCAGTAAAGCGTATGTTGGTTTCCGTTGTGTACAAAGCTATATCGGACGTTCAAACCAAGATTCTAAATAGATCAATAACTAACTAAACAACAATAAATCAACTAAAAAATTACTAAAAATGAGCAAAAGTTTTTTTGAATCGAAAAAGTGGAAAAAGACCATGAACTTTGTTTATGGTTGGGGTGCGGCAATCGTTATTGTGGGAGCACTTTTCAAAATTCTTCACCTTCCTGGTGCGAACGAAATGTTATCGGTAGGGCTTCTTACTGAAGCTGCGATTTTTATCATATCTTCTTTTGAGCCTGTTCATCAAGAACCAGATTGGTCACTTGTATACCCTGAATTAGCAGGTGGTGAACCAACCAAAAAAGCAGGTTCTGCAGGTGGTAGTGTGTCTCAACAATTAGATTCTTTATTGTCTCAAGCTAAAATAGGTCCTGAATTAATCGAAAGTTTGGGAATGGGTTTACAATCTTTAAGCAGCAACGTTAAAGAAATGTCTTCCCTTTCTAATGCCGCTGTAGCTACTAACGAGTATGTAGACGCGACTAACAAAGCAACTCAAAACATGGGTGGCATTGCAGATAGCAGCGCTGTAGTATCGGATTCTTTGGGTTCTTTCTCTAGCACTTTATCTAACGTGATGAATAACCTTAGCGATTCAGAAGCCGCTACTGCACAATTCAAATCTGAAATTACAGACTTGAATAAAAACCTATCTAACCTCAACAACATCTACGGAAATATGTTGAGCGCTATGGGTGGCAATCGTTAATTTTCTTTTCAGTATCAAACTATTATCTATAAATAAAAAATTATGGCAGGAGGAAATGTAAGTCCACGTCAGAAGATGATCAACATGATGTATCTCGTGTTGACGGCGCTTTTGGCGTTGAACGTGACAAAAGAAATCTTGCTTGCGTTTACAGTAATCGATAATTCATTGAAGAAATCTACCTCTAACATCGAAGTAAAAACGGTGCAGATGGTATCTCAGCTTCAAAAAATTTCCGGTGACAATCAAGCGGCGAAAGCAGCGTTGGGTTTCTGTAATGAAGCAAACAAGGTTACATCAGATTTTATTGGTGGTATTCGTGAGATTAAAACGCATTTATTGCGTTATTCAGTGGGTGCATTAGATCCCAATGATAAAAATATAAAACCGGAGAACGCGTTTAGTTTACCCAAAGAAGGAGAACCTGCACGTAAAGACTTCAAATTTTATCCAGCTTTCCCTTGGGTTGAAACTAAGTATGGTGATATGCCCGAATTAAAGGCTGGTGACAACCTTGATGAGCACGTTCGCTATTTTAATGAAGAATTAGCTGGTAAGCGCGGTAAAGATTTGGAATTATTGATAAACCAAACCCGAGTTAAATTGCTTTTAACTTTGAAAAAAGCCCAAGCAGATGTTGATTTAGGTAAAAACCCAGAAACGAAAGCGTTTTTAATTAGTAAGATGAACGAACTTTCTATGAAAACCTCGCTAACAGCGGGTGACGTAAAAGATCCGTTTGATAGCAAAAGTGGTAAAATCACGAATAAAGAAGGTCAAATGCTTGATTGGTCAGAGCAGTACTTTCATAGTACGCCTTTAGCCGCTGTATTTGCCATTCTATCTAAAATCGAAAACGATGCTAAGTTGTTAGAATCTGAAGTTTGTCAATCCCTAGCAGAATCGGTGAGTGCAGCAGATTTTAAATTTGATGCAATTATACCGGTAGTAGCCGCCAAAACGGGTGCTGTTGTAACGGGTCAAACCTACGAGGCTGATATTTTGTTAGCGGCTTACAATTCCAAAGCTGATATGAAAATATTTGTTAACGGAAGCAGTATTCCTGTAGAAGCAGGTGTAGGTAAATACAAAGTAACGCCACAGAGCCCTGGGACTAATACATTAGACGTTAAAATTTCAGTACCTAAGCCCGGTGGTGGTGAGGAAATTAAAGTTGGAAAAGCAGAATATACAGCTTTTGCTCCCTCAGCGGCAATTTCCGCCGACGCACTAGCAGTTTTCTACGTAGGTCTTGAAAATCCTGTGTCCATTTCTGTTGGTGGTATTGACCCAAGTAACTATTTGGTACGTATCGTAAACGAACAAGGCGGTCCTACGACTGCTCAAATAAAAGGATCTAAAGGTAGATATAACGTATCAATCGCGAAACGTACCGATGCAAAAGTTAAGATTCAAGTGGCTGTCAAATTATCTGACGGCCGTGTGAAAAGCATGGGTGATAAAGTTTTCAAAGTGAATCGTGTACCGGATCCCCGTTTCCAATGTGGTGGAGTAGAATTTAAAGGTTCTGTAAACGTAAATGCTCTTAAATATCAAAAAGCGGCGACAGCAGTGTTAGACGGTTTTGTATACGAAGGTGTTAAGTTCCGCGTAACAGGATATAAGTTTATGGCAGTTGGTCGCAGAACCAATGGTCCTAAGTTCGCAAAAAGTGGTAATGCCGATCTAAGTCCTGTTAAAGCAATCTTGGATCAATTAGGTCCTGGTGATTTAATGACTTTCACGGATATCACCGCGGTAGGTCCAGACGGAACGGAACGACTGCTTGATAATGCGAGTGCCCAAGTAAAATAAGGAAAAATCAAAATCATGATGATACGTAAAATTTGTTTAACGCTGCTTTTAGGTTCCGCATTGTCACTCAACGCCCAATGGGGTGGTTGGGGTGAAGACGAAGCACCAGCTAAAGGTAAAGGCAAAGGAAATGAAACACAAACGGTTGACGTAGGTGCTACCGCATCAAAACCGGCTGTAACGCCAACGGCTAAGCCGAAAATTGTTATAGAAGCAATAGGTACGCACTACGATGATGCACCTAAAGCGCACTTTGAACCTGAGTACGTAAACGCTGATACCAATATTTCGCTTTATCATGGTGATTCTTTACTTATTTCACGTCCATATTTGCGTCAAGCAGATGTGAAATTCCGTAAACGTATTTGGCGGGTAGTGGATCTAAGACAAAAAATGAACAAATCATGGACATGGCCAAGAAGTCCTATTACTCAGGTATTCTGGGAGCTTGCCACTAAAGGTTTGGTTCGTGCGTACGCCAATGATTCGTTTAATCGTGTCATTACGCCAGAACAGATCTTAGAAATTACTTCTAGTCTTGATAAAGTTCCCGTATTAGTATCTGGTGTTGATGCGTCAGAAGCTACCGGTGATGATTACGTTGATAGTACAATCGTGGTATCTTTCAAATGGTCGGATATTAACAAATTCGAAATCATGGAAGATTGGGTATTTGACTTTAAACATGGGGAAATGAAGCCAATCATTATTGGAATAGCGCCTGTTAAGCCGGAGTTTATTGACGCCGCGCAGCCAGACGGTACGTCCAAAAAAGAAATGGTAGGCGAAAGCAAGCCCTATTGGTTGAAAATGGATGATTGCAGACCTACGTTAACGAAATCGCAAGTCTTTAATCGTTACAATGATGCCATGCGTTTAAATTGGGATCAACATATTAACCTGCACCGTTTATTCGATAGTTACGTCGTTAAGAAAACGGATTGGGATGATTTGTACATATCCTCAAAAACAGAGTTCAAAGACGATAAGGTTGCTACCTTATTGGAAGCAGAAAAAATCAAGAACGACCTGTTCGTGTTCGAACACGATCTTTGGGAATATTGATAAACGCGCTTTTTATAAAAAAAGGCCGGTATTATCATACCGGCCTTTTTTTTCTACAGAAAATTGAATTTTAGGAAAGTATTTCTTTTTGATGATTTTTTGTATCTTTGCGCTTCGTTTATTAATTTGAGAGAATGGAAGAATTCGAAATTGAGTTTGTAAAGCTTGAAAATGGAATTCACCTATTCGAATACCAAATAAACGAAACGTTCTTTGATTTTTTTAAAAACATTGATATCAACGCTGCGCGTGTATCCGTAAAGTTGGAACTCAACAAATTGGATAATGTGTTGCAGATTTTTATTGAAGGTTCAGGTATTTTACAGATGACGTGCGATCGGTGTCTTGGGGATGTTATTTATCCGGTAGATAATGATTTTACGGTTATTTACAACCTTAATGCCGCGGAAGATAAAATAGAAGAAGCCCATCACGTAAACATGGATTTGTTTTATGTGAAAGGAAATCAATTCAGTGTAAACGTAGCTGAATCCATATATCAGAGTTTCCTAACAGAAATTCCGATGGTTAAACGCTGCGACGATATTGAAAATGGTGCGTGTAATGATGAGATGATCAATAAGATTGAAAATTTAGAAAGTTCTAATGAACAAAAGCTTGAGAGTGATCCCAGATGGGATGATTTAAAAAAATTATTAAACAAAGAGAAATAATACGTATACACTATGGCACATCCCAAACGAAAAATTTCCAAGACGCGTAGAGACAAACGTCGTACCCACGACAAATTAGTTATTCGTCCAATGATTGCAGATCCTGTAACAGGTGATGTTTCTTTATATCATCGTGTTAACTTACAAACGGGCATGTACCGTGGAGTTAAAGTGATGAAGGGTCGTAACGAAGATTAATATTGAATGGTAAAAATAGGTATTGATGCAATGGGTGGGGATTATGCCCCGCTCGAAGCTATAAAGGGAGCCAGCCTATCAAAAAATGAGTTCCCTGGTATTCACTTAGTGCTATATGGCGATGAAAATCTCATAAAGCAGCTTGCAGATTCTGAAAATCACTCCCTAGAAGGTATTTCAATTGTTCACTGTTCCGAGGTTATCGAAATGGGTGAACATCCAGTTAAAGCTATTGCTTCGAAACGGGATTCTTCTATTTTTAGAGGCTTCGTAGATTTAGCATCGAATGAAATTCAGGGCTTTCTTAGTGCAGGGAATACTGGCGCTATGTTAGT
>CAMBBZ010000011.1 GCA_945863965.1 Chitinophaga pinensis
AGTACAAAGGATGTTGATTAATGTCGTTGTACCAAGGATATTGATTATTTAGAAGTACAAAGGATGTTGATTAATGTCGTTGTACGAAGTTGGATTATTGTATCGTTGACTGATTTGATTAGCGCTCAATAGGTGCTTTTTTGTGAAATACGGTATAATTCCATGACTCCAGAAATACCAGTATCGCGGTATAATCGGGTAAATTCAAGTTCTTTATGTGACTTAGGTGTTATCTCGGCGTAGGTTAATTTAGCTCGATTTAACCGTCCATTCAAGTAGTTAATAACATAATTACCAGGTTTTATGGAGTCCGCATTGTATTCTTTAAATAATAAACGCGGCTTTCTAATTAAACTATCGGTTTGTATATTGGAATGTATGGAATCGTATAATTGTTGGTATTGATTGGCATTTTGAATCCGTGCGGCATCTGTGGTATAAATAATAGTAGCGGCCGTTCTTTGGGCTTCCCCCAAAAGGTCGGCACGCACGATTCGATCACTAATGTGAATGATATCGTGTATGCGATTTGGTCTGGTTTTAGCCATTGGAATGGCCCATTGTGAACTGTTCCAAAATAGAAGTCCAATAGAAAAAAGGAGGCTGTGCTTGAGTAATGAGCCATTGCGAAGGGTTAAAACAAAAAGGAAGGGTAGCAGAATCATAAATTCGATATTGCCCACGGAATACCAAGCAAAGAGACTTTGTAAACAAAAGGCGATAACATAGGGCCTGTACCAGTCAGACTGTAAATAGGTAAAGCGCCTTTCCCTGAGATAAATGACCAATCCAATTAAAACAAATACGAAGATGAGTATGGCAATCCCAGAATAATAGGGGTTCCATAAATTCCAGAATAGCGCGATATCGCCATGAACTTGCATAAAAACCCGAATGGTATTAATAAAGTACAGGGCAAAATTTGATGCATTTGGAATGGTCTGAACCAATCCTTCTTGTACATCATGGAACAGCAGGGTATATAAGGGCGTTTTGGACGCTAAACCTATTACCGTGTAGGTTAAAACGGGTACAAATAGTGCGATTGCTAAGGGATAATATTGGGAATATTTGCGCCAATCTTTTGGGAAGAGAAGCCCCAATAACCAAAAAATATGAATTTGATGAAACAGGGTGGCAAAACCGAGTAAAATAGCGGCGCGAATTGGTTTTCCTTTTTCGAATTGCAAAGAGCCAATTAGCGAGATAAGTATAGGGTAAAAGTAGACTTCGTTTTCAACAGAATATTTAATGAAAGCAAAGCCAGAAGTTATAAAAAGCAACGCTAAATAGATACGGGTATACGACCAATGACGCAGTTCCAATATCCGCATTAATACAAACAAAGACGCCAATGCCGTTGCTAAATGTAAAGTCCGATAAAAGGTTAAGGGATTTTTAAACAGCTTCAGAGGTTCTAATACCAGCCAAACATCGTTTACGATATATTTATGCAAAAGATGGTGGGCGTTCCATAAATCGCCTGTGATGATTTCACAAGCGTAGCCATAACTATCTCCTGTTAATTCTAATGGGGGAAACAAAAAACGCAACAAGGCGTAAATCCCGATAGACAACCAAAATAGCCCTTTTTTTGCCACAATTACACAAATATACGATTTGAATCACTGTAAAATAATAGGCGTGTTTATCTTTGCCAACTTGGAGGCTCTAAAACATAGTATCTTTACTCAGTTATCGAATACGGCAACCGATTTAGACGTAGACGCCTATATTGTTGGTGGTTTTGTTCGCGATTTGCTATTGCAAATTCCGAGTAAAGACTTGGACATCGTAGTTCTAGGATCAGGAATTGATTTTGCGGAGTCATTTCACAAACGGTGGTCGAACAATTCGGAATCACCTATTAGCGTGTTCAAGAACTTTGGAACCGCTCAAATTAAGCATAACGAATGGATTGTAGAGGTTATTGGGGCTCGTAAAGAAAGCTATCGCCTAGATTCGCGTAAACCGATAGTAGAAAATGGCAGTTTGCAAGACGATCAAAATCGACGCGATTTTAGTATTAATTCCATGTATTTGTCTTTGGGGAAAGACAATTTTGGGGCCTTGTTAGATCCCTTTAATGGGGTACAAGACCTGCAAGATAAAATCATCAGAACCCCACAAGATCCGGATATTACCTTTTCAGACGATCCTTTGAGGATGCTTCGTGCCATTCGGTTTTCAGCCCGACTTGGATTTGTAATTGAAGATAATACGTGGGAAGGCATTAAACGCAATGCCCACCGCATTGATATTGTTTCGCAAGAGCGTATTAGCGACGAAGTGAATGCCATGATTATGGGAAAACGGCCCTCGGTTGCATTTCAATTGTTGTACGATGCCGGCCTATTAGAACGATTTTTCCCTGAATTTGTAGCCTTGCGAGGGGTCGAAACGATTGACGGAATGTCGCACAAAGACAATTTCCTTCATACCTTACAAGTATTGGATCAGCTTTGTGAGTTGTCAGATAATTTATGGTTGCGTTGGGCGGCAATTTTACACGATATCGCCAAACCAGCAACCAAGCGCTTTGAGCCTGGACATGGTTGGACGTTTCACGGCCATGAAGATCGAGGTTCTCGTATGGTGAAGGGTATTTTTAGACGCATGCGATTGCCATTAGATGAAAAAATGCGTTATGTCGAAAAGATGGTTGCCATGCACCTGAGGCCAATCGTAATTGCAAAAGAAATTGTTACAGACAGTGCGGTTAGGCGTTTGATTGTAGAGGCGGGCGATGATATTTATGATTTACTTAAATTATGTCAGGCCGATATTACGAGTAAAAATAAACCGAAGGTAATCCGACATTTAGAGGGTTTAAATTGTGTGGAACTGAAAATAAAAGATGTAATCGAACGCGACGAGTTGCGTAATTTTCAGCCTGTATTAACAGGTACTCATATCGTTGAACGTTATCGGATTGACAAGCCACAATATATAGGCATTATCAAAAATGAAGTTCGCGATGCGGTTCTAGATGGCCGAATTAAAAATGAACTTGATGCTTCATTGTCTTTGTCCGATGAAATTGCCATTCGTTTAGGTATTCCTCTTAAATAGAAATATTAACAGATTTTTATTAAAGCAGCCGTTTTTTTTTAGAATTTTGCATAATCAACTATGTTAACTTTACCCAGTATAAGAACCAACCCTGAAGAACTCATTTCGCGCTTAGAAATAAGAGGATTAAATGGTCGTGAGCTTATCACTACCCTTATTGATTTAGATGAAGACGTACGTGCCTTAAGGACCCAAATCGAAAATTGGCAAGCGGAGAGCAATACGGCGTCTAACCTCGTGGGTAAATTCATGAAGGAAGGTAATTTGGAGGCAGCCAATCAAGCAAAAGAAAGCTCGTCTAATTTGAAAGGCCAAATCAAAGAAGCGCTATTGAATTTGGAAGCCAAAGAAGCACAATTACACGATCGTTTGGTTACCATCCCCAACACGCCTGATAGAACGGTTCCAAAAGGTAAATCTGCCGATGACAATAAAATGGAAGGTATTTTTGGCGAAATGCCCGTTTTGCCGGAAGGAAGTTTGCCCCATTGGGAATTGGCCAAAAAATACGATTTAATTGACTTCGATTTGGGCGTTAAAATTGCTGGGGCTGGATTTCCTGTGTATAAAGGCAAGGGTGCGATTTTCCAAAGAGCTCTCATACAGTTTTTCCTAAATGAAGCGGGTAAAAAAGGGTATACCGAAATACAAGCGCCTTTATTGGTAAATGCTCAAAGTGGATTTGGAACCGGTCAGCTACCCGATAAAGAAGGCCAGATGTACTATGTGGGAGAAGACGATTTATACTTAATTCCTACTGCCGAAGTTCCTGTTACCAATATTTTTAGAGATGAATTATTTAAGAGTGAGGACTTACCTATCAAGTACTGTGGTTATACGCCTTGTTTTCGCAGGGAAGCGGGAAGTTATGGGGCTCACGTTAGGGGTTTAAATCGCTTGCATCAGTTTGATAAAGTGGAAATTGTACAGTTGGTGCATCCCGAAACGAGCTATCAAGTTCTAGAAGATATGTCGGCGTATGTACAATCTTTATTGGAAAAATTAGGACTTCATTATCGCGTTTTATTATTATGCGGAGGAGATATGGGCTTTACAAGTGCCAAAACCTACGACATGGAAGTATGGAGTCCTGCCCAAGCCATGTGGCTAGAATGTTCTTCGGTAAGTAACTTTGAAACCTACCAAACCAACCGATTAAAGTGCCGATTTAAAGACGATCAGGGTAAATCACAATTGCCCCATTCACTAAATGGCAGTGCATTGGCTTTGCCGCGCATAGTGGCCTCATTATTAGAGACCTATCAAACTCCAGAGGGGATTATCGTTCCTGAGGTATTGCGCGTTTATACAGGCTTTGATATTATTTCATGAACGGGTTTGACTGGGAACGAGATTATGCTTTAGAGGAATTGCTTCAATCGGTTATTGCCGTTAAAGAATTTCCCAATAAAATAGCCCGAGTAATCAACGGTTTAAAACCAGAAGATTTTGATAAAACGTACCGAGATGGGTCTTGGAATGTGCGTCAGATTATTCATCATTTGGCCGATTCGCACATGAATGGGTACATAAGGTCGCAGCATATTATTCATCACAGTGCCGACCAAATTCAATTGTTTCATCAAGATGATTGGTCTACAGGCCTTGGTAAAGACTTTCATCACGAAGCCAGTTTTATGATATTATTGGGATTGCATCAACGATGGAGTTTGTTGTGGTTGGAATGCCTAAAACAACCCGACGTTTACTTGGCAAAATCCATATACCATCCCGAGCTAGAGCGGCACGTTTCATTGGCTCAATTTATGGTGTTTTATGCATGGCATGGCGAACACCATTTAGAGCAAATATTGCGCGCAATCGCCTAAAGGTAGCCAAGCTACCTGCACCTAGATATATCTTAATTCGGAAAAGCGGATTGGTATAAGTAATTTTGTGCTGATGGCCTATTTCGAAAACATATTACAAACTATTGGGAATACCCCCCTGGTTAAAATCAATCGCATTACCAAAGATTTCCCGTGTACGGTATTAGCTAAGGTAGAAACTACCAACCCTGGTAATTCCATAAAAGATCGAATGGCCTTGCAAATGATTGAAGATGCCGAAAATTCTGGTCTATTAAAACCCGGTGGCGTCATTATTGAAGGAACTAGCGGTAATACAGGTATGGGGCTTGCTATCGCTGGAGTTATTAAAGGGTATCGCTGCATTTTCACTACCACCGATAAGCAAAGCAAAGAAAAGGTCGATGCCTTAAAAGCATTCGGTGCGGAAGTAATTGTATGTCCTACCGATGTGGAGCCAACAGATCCCCGCAGTTATTACAGCGTAAGTACGCGCCTTGCCGCAGAGATCCCTAAAGCGTGGAAGCCCAACCAATACGATAATTTAAGCAATTCAAAAGCGCATTACCAACAAACAGGTCCGGAAATTTGGGAGCAAACCGAAGGGAAAATTACCCATTTGGTTGTGGGCGTAGGAACGGGAGGTACGATTTCTGGTACTGCTAAATTTTTAAAAGAGAAAAATCCGGCAATTGAAATCTTAGGTATAGATACGTACGGTTCGGTGTTCAAAAAATATAAAGAAACGGGCATTTTTGACAAAAATGAAATATACCCTTACATCACAGAGGGTATTGGGGAAGATTTTTTACCTCAAAATGTTGCCTTTGATTTGATAGATCACTTTGAAAAAGTTACGGATAAAGACGCGGCGGTAATGACACGCAGAATCCCAAGAGAAGAAGGGATTTTTGCGGGCAATAGTGCAGGTTCTGCTATGGCAGGCTTGGTTCAAATGCAACACAAATTCAAAGAGGGCGATTTGGTGGTGGTGATTTTCCATGATCATGGCACCCGATATTTAGGTAAGATGTTCAATGAGCAGTGGATGCAGGATCGTGGATTTTTACCCAAAGAACCCAATAAAACGGCCTTGGATTTAATTCAAAACCACAAAAACAGGCCTTTGGTGAGTGTAAGAGATACAGAAACCTGTCAGTTGGTGTTTGACAAAATGCAGAAGTATGGAATTTCACAAATACCCGTTCGCAATGAATCGGGTGACTTTATTGGCAGCGTTGAAGAAAATGTGTTGTACCGAAAATTAATGTCGCAGGGCTGTAGTTTGGACTCTTCCGTAAACGAAGTCATGAGCGACCCGTACCCAATTGTTGGTTTTGCCGATTCTATTGAAGCCATTAGCAAACGGATTAATGAGAAGAATAGCTCTTGTTTGGTTATGGACATGGGAGGCAATTGGCATATTATTACCAAGCAAGACATAATCCAAGCGATTTCCTTGGATGTGTAAGCCTTATAACTTTTTTTTAAAACTAATTTAAATCAAAACCGTTGGCAATCGTAATAAAAACACCAAAACAGATTGAAGGTATTCGTAAAAGCTCTCAATTAGCTGCGAAGACACTTAAATATATTGAACCCTTTGTGAAACCTGGGGTTAAAACACGCGAATTAGATGCATTAATAGAAAAGTATGTCCGCGATAATGGAGCGCTACCGGCCACAAAAGGATATCGCGGTTTCAAGCATGCGTCTTGTATTTCACCCAACGATGTGGTTTGTCATGGTGTTCCTAACGATACCGTTTTACAACTTGGCGATATCGTAAATATTGATGTGACCACCATTTTAGATGGTTATTTCGGTGATACGTGTAAAATGTATTTTGTGGGGGAACCCTCGGAGTATGCCAAGAAATTGGTGCTCGCTACGAAAGAGTGTTTACGTTTAGGAATGTTAGAGTGTAAACCCGGAGCTAATTTAGGTAATGTGGGAGCGGCTATTTCAAAGCATGCCCATGCCAACGGATACAGTGTGGTATTTGAATTCTGTGGGCATGGAGTAGGGCTGAAATTCCATGAGTCGCCAGATGTCCAACATATTGCCGAAAGAGGAACGGGACCCATTTTAAAACCGGGTATGATTTTCACCATAGAACCAATGATTAATGCGGGTAAGGCGCGGTGTAAAATTGATAGAAAAGACGGTTGGACCGCCAGGACAATCGATGGGCGTTTGAGTGCCCAATTCGAGCATACCGTGCTCATTACAGAAACGGGCTACGAAGCCCTGACAGATGTTTATGGAGAATTCTAAGATGAAAGTGCGTACCATTCACACGGGTAATTTTAAGCTCGATGGAGGCGCTATGTTTGGAGTAGTTCCCAAACAATTGTGGAATAAACTCAATCCGGCCGATTCTAATAATTTGTGCAATTGGGCAATGCGCTGCTTGCTTATTCAAACGGAGGATAGGAATATCTTAATTGACACGGGTATTGGAGATAAACAAAGCGAATCATTTTTTTCGCATTACGATCTTAACGGACCCCAATCGTTGCTGTCTTCATTAAAATCAGAAGGTTTGGAACCCGAAGATATCACAGATGTTCTCTTAACGCACCTGCATTTTGACCATTGCGGGGGCGCTGTTACTAATAAAAACGGCGTAATGGTTCCAACGTTTACAAATGCGCGGTATTATGTGCATAAAACCCAATGGGATTCGGCTATGGATCCCAATCCTCGTGAGAAAGCTTCTTTCTTAAGAGAGAATTTTGAGCCTTTATATGATGCCGGTAAAATTATTTTTCTTGAACAAGGAGACACGATTGCCAATGTAATTGAAGTTCACGTTTTTTATGGTCACACCCATGGTATGATAGCCCCTTTGATTTGTTTCCCCGATGGAAAAAAACTTTTTTATGGGGCTGATTTATTTCCCTCAAGTGCACATCTTAAACCGCATTTTGTGATGGCCTACGATATAGAGCCGCTCAAAACGATGTCGGAGCGCGCACGAATAAATGAAATTGCTGCCCGTGAAAATTGGTGGTATTTTTATGAACACGACCTGATAACCGAAATTTCTCAGGTCGCATTAAACGAAAAAGGACAATCGTATCCTATAAACGGCTCGTCACTATTTGAAATATTTATCTAAGTCCAAAGGTTCTCCCGTGGCATTCTGGTAAATCGTTTGGATGCTTTGAATAGACTGACCTTGCTCTTGTTGGGTTTTTGCTTGATTCAATACGGCCGCTTGGTACCAAAGTTGGGCATTGTTTTTGTCTTTTAACTGTTGATAGCATTGCGATCCCAATTGATAGATTCGGGCATCAAATGGGTTAAAGGGTATTGCTTTTTGCACAGTTTCTATTGCGGCATAATACGACTTGGTATATAGCTGGCCTTGGGCTTTCATGATGTAACCATCGGGATCTTTAGGCCTAGATAGGATATACGAGTCCATAACGGCAACAGCCTCTTGGGGCTTGTTTTTCTTAAGATAGATTTGATATTGCAGGAATAAGGTCCGGCTGTTTTCTTTAAAAACATGGGCGCTTTTTTGTGCGTAATACAAAGCACTGTCATCCATGTTTTTATTGGCATAAGCATTGGCTATGTAAAAGAATACCTCAGAAGAGATGCTATCGATTTTTTGATATTGTTTTAACAAAGAAATGGACTTGTCTGCGTTGTTTTCTTTGGTGAGGGCATTGATTCCCTCGAAATCCAAGTTACTCGGTCGTTTTATCACGCATCCTACGGCTTTTCCATCGATTTCAGGGGCAAAAACGGTACCTGTAGGCGGATAATAGCCGTTTTGTAATCGGTGTTTATCCATGTAAGCATTGTAAAAAACAGCGTAATCCCATGTTTTTTCACTCCGATCATCGAAGCGTGAGAAACCTACTTGGGCGTTGGGATAGTTTCGTAAGTAATACTTGACTTGATCCATGCCGTAAGACACGATTTTATAGTTTGTTTTTGGATTTTTAGACAATACTTCCTCCGCGAGGTAATTAGCACTTGGTTTTAAACTGGCTAAATAGTAATCAAGTTCATAATTGCCGTAAGCGCCTTCTATGCCCCCTATGGTTTCATTAAAATACATATAGCTCAGATTATTGTTTTTTAGAACAAATCCGATGGGTAAAATACAGGGAAGTAGGGCTAAGCTTGGACCCGTTATATTAGATTTTGGGAGCCATTTGGAAAGTTTGTAAAAACCTAAAGTTCCCAATAAAACAAATCCGGGTAACGTAAACAAAATATGACGCAGGCCACCATAAACGGAACTCCCTTGCACGTATATGTAAACAATTGGAAAAACCGCTGCAAAAAACAACAGGAACTCCTCTACGGTGAACTTCTTGGGCTTTAGAAGGGTCGTAATAACGAATAAGAGAATTCCCACTAAAATGCCCACAGGCAGTGTTATCAAGACATATTTGGCTAAGTAATAGGGTGGAAGGTTGTCGGAATCGTATAAAACGCCCTCGAATAACTGACGCAAACTGACTTGGAAATCAGTGAAGGCGCTTAACGCTTTCATAGGATTGTCAATGGGGGCTTTCCAACCGTAAGGCCAAACATAAACGCCTATCAAATAAGCACTGATTGAAGCTAAAACAAAGGCACTCAACCAAACGCGCATTTGTGTCCATTTGAATCCCAAAAAGGATTTCAAACCAATAGACTCAATGTATTTAAGGCCCATGTAAACGCCGGTAATTCCGATAAATAGAAGTCCACCGATTCGAATACTAATTCCCAAAGCAATACCGAAGGTAAGGCCTGCAATATCCCAAGCTCGATAGTTAGGAAAGTTATGGAATACTTTCATGGCATAATACAAACTCATTATGTAACCCAATGCAAATGGGATGTCTTTCGGATTGTTTAACGCTTCGCCGAATATTCGAGGTGTGAAGTAACACAGCACAAACGCCACGGAAGCCCAAAGCCATGAACCGTTTGTTACACGTCGGGCAATTAATGCCACGAAAACAAAAATCAACCAACCAAAAATCGCATTCCAAAAATGACGAAACTCCATGTAGTTCTCAATTTGGAACCAATGAATGAGTAAAGAAGTAAAGGTATCAAAACTAGATCCGTATAAATGCATAAGCTTTTCTGGATCTTCGATGGTCGCTATGTCTGCGCCTAAATTGGGTAATTCTCGGGCGAGGGTCGTCATTTTTTGCCCTTTTAATGCGGTAGTGTCGAGCGGCATTCCCATTCCGATTTTTTCTAAATGGTAATTGGCAATAACGCGACCATATTCATGTTGAATAAATTCATCTCCAGAAATACCGGCTTGCTGGCTTACTTGCGTTATGTGAAAGAAACCAAGAAGCGCAATGGCTAAAAACACCCATTTATGTGCATGTGAATGGGCTTGCATGAAGTACGTACTGAATCTGGATATTCCGTTTTTCCGTAAGGTAATAAAGGGTGTGCTTTTTTTGATTTCCGTGGTGCCAAATTGGAAATTAATGGGGATAATCGCCTTTTTAAGTAGGTAGATCAATTCCGTTAAATTTTGGCATCGGGTGGGGTATTCCATGAGTTGTTCCAGTGCCGCCTTATTTAAAACAAGGGTGTGTGTATTCTCAACGGCTTGGTCATGTCCCAATAAAAGTCGTTTAATAAAACGCTCTTGTTTATAGTCGGTTAAAGCCCACGCTCGAGGCACTGTAGCGGTTATGTTGGGTATGTTGGGGGGTGTTTTGAATGTTTTAGACGCATTGACCACCGCGAAATGGGAGCAATTGGAATCGATTGCGTTTTGAATACTTGTCGGATTTAAGCCTTCAAATACCGGTATATTAGAGCCCGTTATTTGATTTTCCGACAGCGTGAAAAGTCCCCATATTGCATTAGACGGGGGAGTTGGAGGCGTATTCGTGGCCTTAGGGTTGCTGCTCTTCATGACATACAAACATAATTTAAATTCATTTGTGTTTGTTAGCGAGTTGACAGAATACGAAAACTTTTTACAAGTTGTTGAACGTGAATTTCTCCGCATTTAGGAAATGCAAAAGTTTTGAATTATTTTTGCCGCCCACAAAGGAGGAATTTTTACATTGACAAACGAATCTAACGAAATTCAAAACCCAGAAAACCAAGAAAACATGGTTTCCCCAAAGGAGTCGGCGAAAGCCACATCTGCAGCGGTAGCGCACGATGATTTCGATTGGGATGCAGACGAGGCCGGATTTGAGAGCTATTCTGCTACTGACAGGAAGAACTTGGAGGAGCAGTACACGCAAACCTTCAATCCCGTTGAAGAAAAACAAGTAGTGAAAGGTCACGTAGTGGCCATCAACGACAAAGACGTAGTTATTAACATCGGCTTTAAAAGCGATGGTATGGTATCACGTCAAGAATTCCGTGACATTCCCGAACTTAAAGTCGGTGATGAAGTGGAAGTGTTCGTTGACATTGCTGAAGATCGCTTAGGACAGCTTATTTTAAGCCGTCGCAAAGCACTTCAAGAAACTGCATGGGATAAAATTGTTGAAGCACACCAAAACGATACTATTGTTAAAGGCTTTGTTCGCTCTAGAACTAAAGGCGGTTTGGTTGTTGATGTATTTAGCATCGATACATTTTTACCGGGATCTCAAATCGACACCAAGCCGGTGCGCGATTACGATCAGTATGTAGGTAAGAATATGGATTTCAAAATTGTTAAAATTAACGACGTTTACAAAAACGTAGTGGTTTCCCACAAAGCGTTAATCGAAGATGATATTGAAGCCCAAAAATCAGAAATTCTTTCTCGCCTAGAGAAAGGACAAGTACTGGAAGGTGTTGTGAAGAACATGACGAGCTTCGGAGTATTTGTTGACTTAGGCGGAATAGATGGTCTATTGCATATCACTGACATTAGTTGGGGCCGCATAAACCACCCTGAAGAGGTATTGAAATTAGACGACCGCATTAACGTGGTAATCTTAGATTACGATGATACTAAAAAGCGTATTTCTTTGGGATTGAAGCAGTTGTCTTCTCACCCTTGGGATGAACTTGATGCCGTAATTCTTGAAGGTTCAAGAATTGGCGGTAAGGTAGTAAGTGTAGCCGACTATGGTGCATTTATCGAAATCAAACCAGGTGTAGAAGGATTGGTTCACGTTTCAGAAATGAGTTGGAGTTCGCATTTGCGCAACCCAAGTGAATACCTAACAGTTGGACAAGACATCGAAGCGTTGGTTCTTTCACTTGACCGTGAAGAACACAAAATGAGCTTAGGAATCAAGCAATTAACACAAGATCCGTGGGTTGAAATCACTGCACGTTATCCTGTAGGTAGCAAACATTCTGGTGTGGTTAAAAATCTCACTTCTTACGGTCTATTCTTAGAACTTGAAGAAGGAATTGATGGATTGGTTCACGTTTCTGATTTAAGCTGGAACAAAAAAATCAAGCACCCAAGTGAATTTGTGAAAAAAGGTGAAAAGTTAGACGTTATTGTACTGGAAGTTGATTCTGAAAACAGACGTTTGAGCTTAGGCCACAAACAACTTGAAGAGAATCCTTGGGATACCTTCGAAACAATTTTCACATTGAACTCGTTGCACGAAGGTACCGTTATCGGTATTAACGATAAAGGCGCTACCATTCAATTGCAATATGGAGTGGAAGCATTCGCTCCCTCACGTCATATTAAGAAAGAAGACAATGCGGCAATGAAGGAAGACGAAGTGTTCCAATTTGAAGTAATCGAATTCTCAAAAGATTCAAAACGCATAATTGTGTCCCATACCAATATCTGGAAAGGTGCAGAACGTGCGAAAAACGATCAAGACGATAAGAATCGCGATAAAACCCGCAAGAGCCCAACTAAAAACGTTAAGAAAGTCAATCAAACATCTGAGAAAACTACTTTAGGTGAGTTGGATGCCTTGACTGAATTACGTGCACAGTTTGAAAAAGCAGAGAACAATGCCGCAAAAAAACCAGCGAAAGCTGAAAAGGTAGTAGTTCAAGAGGAAGTTGTTTTAGAAGAGTCTAAATCTATTTCTGAATTGAAAGACTTGAGTGGAGTAGGACCTGCAATGGTTAAGCGTATGGCTGAATTGGGAGTTAACACAGTTGCGGAGCTTTTGGCTATAACGCTTGAGAAAGCCGCTGAGTTAAGCGAAAAAGATGCCAAAATATCTACTGACCAATGGGCCAAATGGATCCAGGAAGCAAAAGGATAATAGCAAAAACTAACTTAAAAAAAGGTCCCGATTTTCGGGGCCTTTTTTTTGTTTAGCCTGTAATGATTGTATTTTCGCACTCCGATTAAGAAACTGGATACAGGCTTGATATGAATTTACTCGAATCACAATTAACCGCCGCATTTGTAATTAGTTTATTACACGGTTTGATACCCAGTCACTGGCTCCCCTTAGTTGCGTTAAGCAAACAGCAAAAATGGACTAACGGACAATTACTCAGATATGCCCTTTGGGCGTCATCGGCACATGTTCTAGGAACCATTATAATTGGATTGATTATATTTTATACCGCTCACCTGAGTTTTATTGGTTCAATTGCCGAAGAAGTTTCATTATCACAAATAAACTATTTACCATTCGATTTACCCTTTGAAAAACTTTCAGCAGTAATTTTATTGTTACTTGGATTGGTGTTCCTATACCGTCATTATACCCATAAACATTTTCATTGGAAGCCTGAGAAAAATGCTAAATGGATGTTTGGAAGCATATTGCTTGTTATGTTTCTTTCTCCTTGTATGGAAATTGCCGGATATTTTTTCGCCATAGCTCCATTAGGTTGGGCAGCTTTCATATGGCTTTCATTAGTTTATACCCTAACAACGATTGTTAGTATTGTAGCGGGGGTATGGATTTTCAATAAGGGGATGAAGACATTTAACTCGCATAAACTCGAGCACAACGCAGGTATGTTAACGAGCTTGTTAATAATAATATCAGCCGTTTTTATGTGGTTTGGTTAGATTATTTCCCCTGTCGAATCAGGTTTGCCTAAATAACGGTCTATAACCCCGTGTAAAAAGTATAACAATGGCAGCAGAATAACCGCCATAACCAACTTGTAAACGTAGTTAATAGTGCCCACCTGTAAAACCCATTTTAGGGAATAATCCCCCCCTAAGTAAAAAGCGACTACCAGAACTACGTAGCTGTCAATAAATTGACTTACTACCGTAGAGCCTGTAGCGCGCATCCAAATGAACCGGTTATTGGATTTCTTTTTGATCTGGGCGAAAATAAAGGCATCCACGATTTGACCGATCAAAAAGGCCACTAATGAACCCAAAATTATCATTAAACCTTGACCAAAAACACTGTCAAAAGCATTCTTCATGTTTGAAATACCTGAGTTTTTGCCAGAAAATATCCAAAAATCGGCTCCTTCTAATGACATGGAAATGCGGACCATTATGAAGGAATAAACGAGCATGATCACCGCGATGTAAGACAAACGTTTAACCCCTTTGGGTCCGAAGTATTCATTTATAATATCGGTGAGAATAAACACAAATGGCCATAATAACACACCCGCTGTCATGTCTAGATTGAATGTGTCGCCTAACAAAGAGATACCGGCGGGTTTAAAACCAAAGGTTTTTTCCAGTGAAAATATTTTGGCCCCAATAAATTCGGCAACGATGGCGTTAGTAAGAAAGAAGAAACCCAGTATTGAAAACAATTGGTTTCGGCGTTGAGTCAGGAGTGGATTCACGATGGAGTTAATATGATTTTGGACATTATCAAAAATGTGCATAACGACATTGGGGATTGCGTATTTCCCCTTATAGTTTTACAGACTCAAAAATTAAAGACAAAGATGAAGGCAATTGGTTTGTATGTAACGCTATTTTTTTTATCATTTTCCCATTTTGGATGGTCGCAAACAGAGGCAGAACGTTATGATAAGGGCCTAAAGACACTTAAAGAGTCTGACTTTGAAAGTGCGAAAAAGATATTTTACGAATTGCGGTCTCAGTACCCCCAAAAGGCTGAATATTGGTATTTATGTGGCGTTGCCAAAATCCAAGGAAAAGATTTTGGTTCGGCATTAGTTGACTTAAATAAAGCCATAAGTCTTAACGCCGAATTACAAGATGCCTATCTATTTCGACATTTAGCGAACAAAGAAACCCGAAATTTTCAGTTTGCGCTAGCCGATATAAGTAAGTATCTTGAATATGTGCCCAATGATACTTCGGCTCGATATTCACGTTATACCTTGGCGCTTTATATGAAGGAGTACGAAGAAGCCGTAACGGATGGGGCTTGGTTAATTCAGAAAGGAATTGGCGGCGATACCTTGTTGGAAGCTCAAATAGGGGTTCTTGAAGAGTCTGGAAATTATAGGAACGCCGTTGATTTACTTAGTTCTATGCTAAAAAAAGACCCCGATAATGAGAAATGGTACTATAAAAGAGCTCATTTATATTTCGCAGCGGCTGATCACCAACGCTCACTTAATGATATCGAAAGGTACTTGATTACAGATCCTAAAAATAGCAAAGCCCTTAAATTGAGATTTGACAACCACTTTTACCTTAGAAATCTCCCCACTTGTGAGAAATATGTAATCGAGTTAATTGAGATAGAACCCAAAAATGGCTCATATCATGGGGACTACGGACATGTTTTATTGCAAAAAGGGGATTGGGAACGAGCGGAGAATGCGTTTGAAAAAGCGATAAAGTTAAAATCTGAATCACTCGGATATGTTTATTTGGGAAGGGGTATTGCTCGATTTAATAAAGGAGATAAAGAAAATGCCTGTTCTGATTGGGAGCGTTCTCTTATTCTAGGAGAAATGGTGTCTAGGAATTATCTAATTAAATTTTGCAACCGCTAAGCCATGTCGCTTTTATGGATTTCACTGCTTTCGTTCTGTGCACTTCCCCCAGATAGTGCGGTCCAAATAGACAGTAATCAGTCGTATCAGCAGCGGTTAATCTGTATAGAGTCACCCAACGCACCTGCATATTGTCGGTTTTCCATTCTTGAAACACAGGCCAATAATTGGCTTTTGTATCAGCCTGAAGTCTCATTTTGGTTGCAAAATATCCAATTAAGCGAAGATTCTTTTTTAGTAGTAGACCAATTAAGTCGCTCCGTGGTTGATGTGGTGCATAAGCGGGTAGTTTTGGATATTGAATCTGGGGGAAATCTGAAAGGCCTCGGACAACTGTATCAAAATATTTGTTTCAGTGACATGGATTCTCGCATAAAATTTGTGCGAGGCCGTCGTACTTTTTTCAATTATGCCGGTATGGGATCTCAATTGAAACGGGGAATGGATATTTTCGACAATATGGGTGTTGAACCGATGTATGCGCAGTTGCTCTTGTTAATAGAAAGTCCTAATAACAACCATGCCGTTAGTATAGCGGGTGCTAAAGGTCATTTTCAACTTATGCCTTCGGTTGCCCGTAAATATGGATTGAAGATCAATCACCAATTGGATGAACGCGTTGATTTCGACAAATCTGCTATGGCGGCGGCTAAATTGTTTAAGTATTATTGTGTGCCATCAGCCAAACAAGTTTGTGAAATGCTTGGATTGGTTTATGAAGAAAGCGATTTGTGGTTTCAGTTATTGGCGCTGCATGTATACAATGCAGGTGCTGGAAACGTTAAAAATGCAGCGGCAATGCATCAAGGAATAACGGATGGACCACAGCTCATTACCCAATTATGGCATACCAAAGCAGGTGCGTTCGGTAACAGCAGTCAAAATTATTCGCAGCTCTGCTTGGCCAGTTACTTGGCATACTCCAAATATATGCAAATGAGCAATACCCCTACCGTGCTTTCTAACTCGGAGGCTTGTCAATAGTAGGACTTCGGCATTATTGTATATAAAAAATGACACAATTCAAAACGACCCACAATTGACTCACTTTTAATCAATTGTCTTACATTGAAATAAAGGGTTTGTTTAGAGACGTTTTAAATTGGGAATCATGTGTACAATTTATTTTAAACGCATAGACTCGGGTGGTATATTTGCGGCACGATAGACGATTTCGTAAGCTAGATATGAAAATTAATCGATTTAAGATTTGGGCAGTCGCAGCAAGTTTTGCTATAACCGCTCCAATTTTCGCTCAGGGTGCACCAAACGCAGAGGAAGGCAAAAAATTATTTGATGCCAACAACTGTGGAAGCTGCCATGCGTTAGACAAGAAACTGGTGGGTCCTGCTTTACGTGGGGTTCACGATCGACATTCCAATGAATGGTTAATTCAATGGGTCCGCAACAATAAGAAGTTTCGTGAAAGCGGTGATGCGGATGCTATAAAATTATACAACGATTACGGAGGGGCGGCCATGAACATCTACGAAAACCTAACACCTGCGCAGGTATTAGACATCGTAGAATATATCAAAACAGCTCCTGCTCCTGCAGCACCTAAAACCGACACAGCTGTGACATCCTCCGATGCTCCAGTAACCGATCCCACCACTAAATACGTGTTGTTGATCTTATTGGCGGTGTTTTCAATCGTATTGATCGTTTTGGCCCGAGTTCGCAATACGCTAAAACGTATTGCAGCAGAAGCAAATCCTGATGAATATCCGGAACTAGCAAACAAAGGAAGTTTCATGCAACGCAATTTACCTGCGTTTATGTCAAAAATGAACCCCACGGTTCTTGGTCTCATAGTTACCACCTTAATAGCAATCCCGCTGGGTATTTACGGATTCAATTTCGCCAATACAGAGGTTGGAGTTCAAAAAGGGTATGCCCCCACGCAACCTATAGCATTTTCACACAAATTACATGCGGGAGAACTGGAAATTGATTGTAAATATTGCCACTCTACAGTTGAAGTATCTAAAAGTGCCTCTATTCCAGCTCTTAATACCTGTATGAATTGTCATAAAGGGGTTCAGGCTACAGAGAAATACAATGGAGAAATTTCCCCAGAGATTAAGAAAATCTATGCGGCTTTAGACTATAATCCTGAAGAATTACCTGGAAAACAGTTTGGAGATAATCCTGCCCCTGTTCGTTGGGTACGCATCCACAATTTGCCTGACCATGCCTATTTTAATCACTCTCAGCACGTTGTTGTAGGTAAATTACAGTGTCAATCCTGTCATGGTCCTGTACAAAAAATGGAAGTGATACAGCAGTGGAGTACACTACAAATGGGTTGGTGTATCGATTGTCATAGAAATAGCGGAATCGATGTTGCCAATAACGGTTACTATGCGGCATTACACGATAAAGCACAGAAGGATTTAAAACAGAATCAAAACAACAGTAAATATTTCGGTCCCGATGGTAAGGTAAAAATTACGCCTGCTATGAACGGTGGATTGGAGTGTGCAAAATGTCACTACTAAAAAACAGCTAACATGTCGAATAATATCAAGTATTGGAAAGGAGAGGAGGAGCTCAATCGCGATCCACAGTTTTTGGCCGACCAAAAACGCGAATTCGGAGAAGCACTTCCCCTGGAACAAGCTCTATCCGATGAAGGGTTTGAATTGAACTCGAACCGACGCGATTTCCTAAAGTATTTTGGATTTAGCGTGACAGCCGTTGCTTTAGCATCGTGCTCCAAAACTAAAGTTCGCTACGCGGTACCTTATTTGGTGAAGCCAGAAGAAATCACTCCTGGTGTAGCGAGCTATTACCGTTCAACCTGCGGTGGCTGCAATGCTGGATGTGGTGTTGAGGTTAAAGTGCGTGAAGGACGTCCGATTAAATTAGACGGAAGCAGAGATTCTGTGATTTCTAAAGGAGGTTTGTGCGCTACAGGTCAAGCGAGTATTCTTTCATTATACGATACCGAACGTTTGGCAAATCCTTTGATCAAAAACGAAGAGGTAACCGATTGGACTAGTTTAGATGGTGAAATCAAATCAAAACTTGCCGTTTTAAAAGCTACCGGTAAGAAAATTGTGTTATTAAGCGATACAATTAATAGCCCTTCTACATTGCGCGCAATCGCAGCGTTTAAGGAGACTTATACAAATGTTGAGCATGTTAGTTACGATGCGGTTTCCTACCAAGGTATTTTACAGGCCAATGCAACAGATTTCAACAAACGCAGTTTACCGCATTATCACTTCGAAAATGCAAAAGCAATTGTGTCTTTTGGTGCGGATTTCCTAGGTACTTGGATTTCACCTGTTGAATTCCAAGCAGATTACGCGAAAAACCGACGCCCAAGCGCTGAAGGTGGAATGAGTGTTCATATCCAATTCGAAAGTACATTGTCTATGACTGGTACCAATGCGGATCACCGTTTCCCTATGCAAGCTTCTAAAGAACTTGCAAACGTAGCTACACTTTATAATTATTTAGCCAAAGCAAAAGGTTTGGCACAAATACCGGTACCGGCAAACTCAGAATTAGCAGGTAATGCTATTGAGAAAGCGTCTAAGCTTTTATTAAAGAATGCAGGGAAGTCGTTGGTTATTTCAGGAAGTAACAACACTGAAATCCAACAATTGGTGAATGCCATCAATATGTTGCTAGAGAATTACAATAGCACCATTGATTTAACCAACCAATCTAACCAGTTTTCAGGAAACGATACGGCGGTGCAAGCGGCATTTGAAGGTTTGAATAAGGGAAGTATTTCAGGTGTTATCTTCTACGGTTCAAATCCTGTATTCAACCAAAATAAAGAGTGGGCTGCGGCTATTGCGAAAGCAAAACTATCTATATCGTTTGCAGCTACCAAAGACGAAACCGCTGCGGTTTGTCAATACGTGGCACCCGATAATCATTTCTTGGAGAGTTGGTCTGATGCTGAACCTTTAAAAGGATTAATACATTTTACGCAACCAACGATAACACCCGTATTCAATACGCGTCAAGCTCAGGAATCCTTGCTCAATTGGGCAGGTGCTTTACCCGCTAACGAAATAGATGCATTAAAAAATAAAGCCATTCTATCTCAAAAAATAGAATCGTCGTCTTTCTACTTGTTCGTTAAGAACTATTGGGAAGGTCTAATCGGTGCTGAGGATTTCCAAAAAGCACTCGAAATGGGTGGTTTTGAATTGCCAAAGACAGAAGGAATTGCCGTTTACACCGGCAATGTGAGTGCATTGGCGGCTTCAATCACCAAAGCTCAGGCTAGCACTGGATATGATCTTGTATTGTATCAGTCTATTGGTGTGAAAGATGGTTCACAAGGCAATAATCCTTGGTTATACGAACTTCCAGATCCCGTTAGTAAAGTTTGTTGGGATAACTACGTGGCGGTTCCTAAGTCAATAGCGGTTAAATTAGGATTGGATGAAGAATCCACTGTGAATATTGAGGCTAATGGCGTTAAGTATGAAAACGTACCCGCTTTTGTTCAACCTGGACAAGCCAATAACACGATTTCCTTAGCCGTTGGATATGGCCATACCCATGCAGGTAAAGTGGGTGGAAGTCTTGAAAAAGGATTTGCACCAATCGGGGTAAATGCCTATCCGTTCATGAACACAACCCGTGATGTCTTAATTGGCGATGTTAAAATCACCAAAGGTTCTGAAAAATATATTTTAGCTCAAACACAGACGCATCATAGTATTGAAGGACGTGACTTGGTTCGTGAGAGCACCTTTACTTCATGGAAAAAGAATCCAAACGCGGGTAATGAGAAGTCAGCACCCCATATCTACACTATTTGGGAAAAAGCAGAATATCGCAAAGACGGTTCTCCGAATCACCTTTGGGGTATGGCTATTGACTTAAATGCATGTACCGGCTGTGGATCTTGTATCGTAAGTTGTTCTATTGAAAACAACGTACCGGTGGTTGGTCGCGATGAAATTCGTTTGCGTCGTGAAATGCACTGGATTCGTATTGATCGTTATTATTCTTTCGTAACTGATAAGGAAAAAATGACGCGCGAAGACGATATTGCTGATGTTGACGCTTATGATAAAGGGGATTTCAAACATTGGGAAAATGTAAGTGTGATTCATCAACCTATGATGTGTCAGCATTGTGCACAAGCCCCATGTGAAACGGTTTGTCCAGTTTTAGCTACTTCGCATTCATCAGAAGGTTTGAACATGATGACATATAACCGTTGTATCGGAACGAAATATTGTGGTAACAACTGTCCCTACAAGGTGCGTCGCTTCAACTGGTTCCGTTTTAATGACAATGATAAGTTTGATTTTCACTTCAATAATCCGCTAGGTAAAATGGTCATTAATCCAGATGTTACGGTTCGTACCCGTGGTGTTATGGAGAAGTGCTCGTTCTGCGTACAACGGATCCAAGAGGCAAAATTAACCGTTAAACGTAAGGGCGGAAATATGAAAGAGGTTAAAATCGAAACCGCTTGTCAGCGCGCTTGTCCGTCTAATGCCATTGTTTTTGGTGACCTTCACAATGCCGACAGTGAAATAAGCAAATTGCACAGAAATGAGCGTGCATTCAGCGTTTTGGATGAATTGAATATTCAACCCTCTGTGAAGTACATGACAAAAATTCGTAATACTGAAACTATTTAACCCCCAAGGAATGATACACGATTCATTAATTAGAGAAAGATTGGTAACGGGCGATAAAACCGCCGCGGATGTTACCAGAGATATTTCTCGTCCTATCTTAAACCAGCCCTCAAGCGCATGGAAAATAGGATTTACCCTATCATTGATTTTTTTAGGCATATTTGGTGTTAGCCTATTCTGGACTGTTTGGACAGGAATAGGGGTTTGGAACATCAATAAATCTGTAATGTGGGGTTGGGATATCACCAACTTCGTATTTTGGGTAGGTATTGGTCACGCTGGAACGTTGATTTCGGCGGTATTGTTACTGTTTCGTCAAAAATGGCGGATGAGTATCAACCGCTCTGCGGAGGCAATGACCATCTTTGCGGTAGTTTGTGCGGCTATGTTTCCTGTGTTTCACATGGGACGTGTTTGGGTAGGTTATTGGGCTTTACCGCTGCCGAACTCCTTCGGAAGCTTATGGGTAAACTTTAACTCACCATTGCTTTGGGATGTATTTGCGATTTCTACCTATTTCAGTGTATCGTTATTGTTCTGGTATATTGGTATGATTCCTGATATCGCTACAATTCGCGATAAAGTTAAAACGAAGACTGCCAAATTTTGGTATAACTTCTTTTCAATGGGTTGGACAGGTAGCACGCGCTCTTGGGCACGATACGAGTTGGTTTCATTGATTTTGGCTGGTATAAGTACGCCGTTAGTACTTTCTGTACACACGATTGTATCTGCCGATTTCGCGACGTCTGTAATACCGGGTTGGCATACCACGATATTTCCTCCGTACTTCGTTGCAGGGGCTATATTTTCAGGATTTGGTATGGTGGCTACTCTATTAGTAGTCGCACGAAAAGTGATGAACTATGAGAACTACATTACCATTGGACATCTTGAGGCTATGACGAAGATCATCATGGTAACGGGAACCTTGGTTGGTATCGCTTATTTAACTGAGTTTTTCATCGCTTGGTATTCTATCAATGAATATGAGCAATATGCATTCATCAACCGTGCTACGGGACCTTATTGGTGGGCTTACTGGAGTATGATGAGTTGTAACCTATTGGCACCGCAAGTTTTTTGGTTCAAGTGGGCAAGAACAACACCTTGGTTTATTTTTACGATGAGTATTGTCGTGAATGTAGGTATGTGGTTCGAACGCTTCGTTATTATCGTTACGTCTTTGCACCGCGATTACTTGCCAAGTAGTTGGGTTATGTACTCAGGATCGTTAACGGAAGTAGGGTTATTTCTTGGTACTTTCGGTATCTTTTTTACCTGCTTCTTTTTGTTTGCGAAGTTCCTTCCTGTTATTAATATGTCTGAAGTTAAAACCATCCTTCGCAACCGCGAATAATAAAAACGTTTATGGGATTAGTAGATAAAAAATTAAGTTTAAGAAATCGCAATAAAATGCTTGTGGGTGTTTGGGAAGATGAAGATGCCCTGCTATCAGCTACGCAAGCAGTTGTCGATAAAGGAATTCATATTCACGATATTTTCACGCCTTATCCAGTGCACGGTCTCGAAAGAATTATGGGTGTTAAACGCAGTCGTTTGGCACGTGTGGCTTTCTTGTGCGGTTTAACAGGTCTTTCATTGATGTTTCTGATGGTTTGGTACATGTATGTTAAAGATTGGCCCGTGAATGTAGGTAACAAACCTGTACGATTTTCTCCATCTTGGATACCTGTAATGTTCGAAGGAACTATCTTGTGCACCGCTTATGGTATGGGTATCATTTTTTTCTTAAGAAATCGTATGCTACACGGTATTAAGAATGATTTGTTAGATGACCGTCAAACGGATGATCGCATGATCATGACTATTGAAACGTGCGAAGGTATGGATGAGCAAGGTCTAATAAATTTAATGAAAGAAAAAGGTGCGGTTGAAACCCGTGAGTTCCACAATGGTATTCAAACTGTAATTTAAATAGAACGTAATGATGAATAAATTAAATATCATAGGAGCCTCCTTAGCCGTTTTATTCGCATCTTCTGGTTGCGTTAGCCGAGGAAACGATACCGGTTATGAATACGCTCCAGACATGTATTATTCAAAAGGTTATGAGCCTTACAACCAAGCGGATTCCTTTGCTGTGAATCCTTATGGAATGAGCATGCGAGTGCCTGTTGCAGGTTCCATCGCTCTAGGCAAGTCAGCCTTTATTTATCCTATGGCCAATACCGGTGAGGGGTATGAGGCGGCGGCGACACAAGTTGTAGCTCCTCCGGAAGGTATCGATTTAGTAGAAACCCGCGGTAAATACATGTATAACATATATTGTACTGCTTGCCATGGTTTAGAAGGAAATAACGACGGAAAAGTTTTCCAAAAAGTAGCTTCTCTAAAACCAGCTTGGAAAGGATATTCCGACGACTATATCAAAAACCTTGAAGAGGGCAAAATTTACCATACGTTAACCTATGGTAAAAATAACATGGGAAGCCATGCCTCTGTTCTTGAACCGATGGACCGTTGGAGAGTTGTAAAATATGTTAAATTGTTAAGCAGTAAAGGTGCTGTATCTACTGCAGATACGACACTTGCTGTTGCTAATACTATGTCAAACTAATTCCTAAGAAATAAAAAAATGGGACACGGACATCACATTGAAATAAAACAAGAAACGTTTTTGATGCCTTCAAAAGCGAAGCGCTTTACCATGATAATGATGATTTTGGGAGTGGTTCTCTCAGGAATTGGCATCGCAACGATGGACCGCACAGGAACATCTCACAACACAGATAATTCACATTCACCAGCTAAGGAAGTAACCACAACTGAAAGCACCCATGAGCACTCTGTGGCTACTGCTGCTGAATCGCATGACACTGTGAATACAGCTGGAAACGCTGAAGGAACTCATGCCGAAGCTGCACATGCTGAAGGAACTCATACCGAAGCTGCACATGATGAAGGCACTCATGCCGAAGCGGCACACGCTGAAGGCACTCATGCCGAAGCGGCACACGCCGAAGGTACTCATGCCGAGGCTGCACACGCCGAAGGTACTCATGCCGAGGCTGCACACGCTGAAGGAACTCATATCGAAGGTGCACATGATGATGCGCATGCCGAGCATGCGAATGTAGATAATGAGGATTTCGGTCCCCGTATTGAATATCATGCCATCCAAAAACCTTGGACTACTGAAATTTGGTCTAACCTATTGGTTGCAGGCTACTTTTTCACTATGATTTCATTATGTGCGTTATTCTGGTATACCATACAATACGCTGCCAATGCAGGTTGGTCGGTAACGATTAAGCGCGTGCCAGAAGCTATGTTCACTTTTATTCCTGTTGCTTTTGTGGTTGTTTTAATCGCTCTTGCTTTCGGGAAAGATGATATCTATCATTGGGCTCATTACGAGCATCTTGGTCTAAAGCCAGGTGATGTTGGATACGATGCAATTTTGGCTGGGAAGTCTGCATTTCTTAATACCAAGATGTTATTTATATTCCCAACCGTGTTGATCGTACTTTGGTATTTCTTCGGTACGCGCTTACGCGCACTTTCTTTAAAAGAAGACAACGGCGCTAAAGGTGACGTGACCTATTTTAAGAAATCCATTCGTTTCAGTGCAGCGTTCTTGGTTACTTTTGGTTTTTTAATATCCGTATTGGCTTGGTTATTTATGATGAGCGTTGATGCTCATTGGTACTCAACCATTTTTGGAGTTTACAACTTCGCTACCCATTGGGTGAGTAGCATCGCTTTTATTGCTGTATTTGTAATCTATCTGAAATCACAAGGACATCTTGCACTTGTAAATAAAGAGCACCAACACGATTTGGGTAAGTTTATGTTCGCATTCACTGTTTTCTGGGCTTACATTTGGTTGTTCCAATATTTACTTATTTGGTACGCACACATTCCAGAAGAAATGATGTACTACCAAATTAGATACGAAAACTATAAGTCCTTTTTCTTGGGGAACTTTATCCTCAACTTCGCCATTCCATTCTTATTCTTGTTAATGAGAAAAGCTAAGAGAAGTAAGTGGGTTTTCCCAGTAATTGGATCTATTATGATTGTAGGTCACTACTTTGATGTGTGGTTTATGATTATGCCAGGAATTTTTGGTCCAGGTGCTTCTATTGGTCTTTTTGATATTGGTGTATTTTTATTCTTTGCGGGCTTATTCATTTATTGGACGCTCAACCAATTGCAAAAGAGAGGATTGGTAGCAATGAATCATCCGTTCATAGAAGAATCAGTATATCACGATACAGGTATTTAAATAAAATACGATTGCGTAAAAAAGGGGGTGTTGTAAAACACCCCCTTTTTTGTTGTTAGGGCAAAACAGCCAAAAAATGTACCTTTGCACCAATGGAAATTTCCGCAAAATACAATCCTTCCGAAATAGAAGATAAATGGTATGCATATTGGTTACAACATGGGTTTTTTAGCTCAAAGCCCGATGCAAGAGAACCATATACGGTGGTAATACCTCCACCCAATGTTACGGGAGTATTGCATATGGGTCATATGCTTAATAATACCATTCAAGATGTGTTGGTGCGCAAGGCGAGGATGGAAGGTAAAAATGCGTGTTGGGTTCCAGGCACCGATCATGCCAGTATTGCTACAGAAGCCAAAGTCGTTAACCTTCTTAAGTCAAAAGGAATTGAAAAAACAGACTTAACCCGTGAAGATTTTTTAACACATGCATGGGAGTGGAAAGAAAAGTATGGGGGTATCATCCTCGAGCAGTTGAAGAAATTAGGGGCGAGTTGCGATTGGGATAGAACGAGGTTTACTATGGAGCCTAAGCTTAGCGACGCAGTGCGAGATGTCTTTATCGATCTTTACGATAAAGGCCTTATTTACCGCGGAACACGTATGGTGAATTGGGATCCCCAAGGTAAAACCACCTTGTCTGATGAAGAAGTTATTTTCAAGGAAGTAAAAGACGCGCTCTATTATATAAAATATGAAGGGGTAGATTTTGATGGAACCCTAGAGATTGCTACTGCTAGGCCTGAAACTATTGCGGGAGACGTAGCGGTTTGTGTGAACCCAAAGGACGAAAGATACGCTAATTTAATTGGCAAGAAAGTAAGAGTCCCTTTGATTAATCGCGAAGTGACGATTATATCAGATACGTATATTGATATAGAATTTGGAACCGGGGTATTGAAGGTTACACCTGCTCACGATATTCATGATTATGAAATAGGATTGAAACATAATTTACCGGTTATTGATACCTTGAATGACGATGGTACTATTTCAGAAGCCGGACAATTATTTGTAGGTATAGATCGTTTTCAAGCCAGAAAAGAATGGGTGAAGTCACTCGAAGCAGCTGGACTATTAATTAAAGTGGAAGATTACACCCACAATGTCGGTTGTAGTGAACGCACCGATGCCGTGGTTGAACCTAAAATCAGCACCCAATGGTTTTTAAATATGCAGGAGTTCATGAAGAAAAATCCGCAAGTATTGGATGCGGTTATGAACGACGAAATAAAGTTCTTCCCCGAGAAGTTAAAAAGCACCTATAAACATTGGATTGAGAATATAAGAGATTGGAATATTTCGCGACAATTGTGGTGGGGACAT
>CAMBBZ010000012.1 GCA_945863965.1 Chitinophaga pinensis
GTATAATTATGAGGCGCGGCATGCAATTCCCGGAAACTATCTACGAACCCACTCTCAAACCAACGGTCCATCCATGCCCGCTCCTCAGGCAAAAATCCCGAACTGTTCTTATTGCCAACCGGATCGTGAATATCGATCGCCCGGTGACACACATTATAATCGCCACAAACCACCAAATTGGGCTTCGCCTTTCGTAAATCTTCCACATAATCAAAGAAATACTCCAAAAAACCCATCTTTACATCCTGTCTCGAATCGCCCGAAGAACCGCTCGGTAAATACACGCTCAACACACTTCCCCAGTCATAATCGGCCCGAATTACCCTGCCCTCCGCATCAAACAATTCATGTCCGCAGCCATAAACCACCGCATTCGGCTCTTCCTTACTAATGATGCCCACCCCACTGTATCCCTTCTTTTGCGCCGAATACCAATAACACGAATAGCCCAAGGCTTCCAATAATCCCACCTCAATCTGCGATTCTAAGGCTTTTATCTCTTGAAAACATACCACATCCGAACCAGACTCTTCCAAATAATCCACTAAACCTTTGCTCATCGCTGAGCGAATACCATTTATGTTATACGTCGTGATTTTCATAATTCAATACTTCCCAAAGTTCGCAAATTTTTCCCATTCCCTTTCCAAAGATTACACCAAAACCTTTCGCAGCGCGTCTCGATACAATTTCTTCACTGCGTTCCGAAATCACTCGACGACCCTTTGCAAACCAGAAAGACCACGAACAAAGTGAGTAACTACTCGACCCACAACAAATAACCCGATTCAAAATCAACTTCCACCCAACCGTCTTCCTCCACCCGGTTCGAACTGCTCGTTTTATGCGGAAGCTCCAACGTTTCTCCCTGCAAATTCCAAACTAAATTTTTGGTGGAAACCCCCTCACACCGACCACAGGGCAATAACGATATATGCGTACCCTTGGGAACCCATTTTTTAAATGTTTTAGGAATATAAAAGGCCCGCGAATAATCGTCAATAAACGCAATATTCAAGCGTTCTGACCATGCCGCCGCCGTAAAAATATTATTGAAATAATGGTCTATCCGCTTCCCTCCTCCCCATAATACATGCACCGAATGAAACCCGCGACCGATCAAATATTCGAACCCTTTCTGCAAATCTGTAAAGTCCTGATCCGGCGTGTGCACCCTCTCGATGCCTAAGGCCTGCGCCCGTTCCGTTAAGGCTTCCCCCGAATCGAAATCGCCCAACCACACATCTACGCGGATGTTCCATTCTAATACACGCGCCAAGGCGCCGTCTAAAACCAGCACGAACGGACTCCATTCTAAAAGTTCCTCCATCAGGGCGATCGAACACGCCTCGCCATCGGCAATTAATAGCGCCGCCTCTTGATTATCGCGTACAATATGATGGGAACTCACCCTGCAAAAATGCGTATTTTATCCGTTTTCCTTTCCCTCGGCTACTCGAATTCACTCTTTTTGTGGGATATTTCCTCACATCGCTCCGTTTTATTGTGGTAAGAGCCAAAATGGAACGAATTTTGTACCCAATTTTACGTTAACTAACTATGCAAGCACATTTACTTTGGGCCGACGACGAAATCGACTTACTCAAACCTCATATTCTATTCCTCGAAGGAAAAGGATACCGCGTAAGTACCGTCAATAATGGCCGCGATGCCATCGATACCGTTCGCGTTACCGATATCGATTTGGTACTCCTCGATGAAAATATGCCCGGCATTTCAGGCATCGATGCGCTCGCCGAAATCAAACAATTAAAACCCAATCTTCCCGTTATCATGATTACCAAAAACGAGGAAGAGCATATTATGGAAGAGGCCATCGGTTCAAAAATTGCCGATTACCTTATCAAACCCGTAAATCCCAATCAAATTCTCCATTCGCTGAAGAAAAATCTCGACGAACAACGCTTCATCAACCAGAAAACCACCCAAGGATACCAACGCGAATTCATGCAAATCGGCATGAGCGTTTCCGAAAAATTGAGCTTTCAGGAGTGGACCGACGTTTATAAGAAATTGGTGTATTGGGAAATGCAACTCGACGAAACCTCCGAAGACGGCATGAAGGAAGTACTCGAAACCCAAAAAGCCGACGCCAACCGCGCTTTTTGCAAATTTGTGACCCAAAATTATTTGAGTTTTATACAAAACGACAATAGCGGCACCCTGCTGAGCCATAACCTATTTCGGAAGGTCGTAAATCCCTTGCTCGATGCAGAAGAACCCGTTTACATTATATTACTCGATAACTTGCGATTCGATCAATGGAGGGCCATTTCCGAGACCCTTAATACGGTGTTGCGGACAGAATCGGAAGACCTGTACATGAGCATTTTGCCCACCACCACCCAGTATGCCCGTAATGCCATTTTCAGCGGCATGCTTCCCCTCGATATCGAAAAAACCTTCCCCGATAAATGGTCCAACGACGAAGACGAAGGCGGTAAAAATTTATACGAAAAAGAATTCCTGGATGAACAATTAAAGCGACTCAGAAGAGATATTAAATTCAGCTACCATAAAATCACGAAGCTCGATCATGCCAAGGCCTTGGTAGACAACGTAAACAACATGCGCAACAATCAGCTGAACGTGATCGTTTACAACTTCGTAGATGCCTTTTCGCATGCACGTACCGATGTTAATATTGTGCGTGAGCTGGCCGACGATGAGGCCGCTTACCGCAACGTAACCGCCACGTGGTTCAAGCATTCTCCGCTTTGGGAAGCCATTCAGCGCATCGCCGAAAAGCCCTGTAAAATTGTGATCACCACCGATCACGGCAGCGTGCGCGTAAAAACCCCGATAAAGGTAGTGGGCGATAAAAATGTGAATACCAATTTACGCTACAAGCAAGGAAAAAGCTTGACCTACAACCCCAAAGAGGTGTACGAAGTCAAAAGACCGCACGAAATAAAATTACCACTACAACATCTGAGCAGCAGTTTTATTTTTGCTAAAGAAAATGATTTTTTTGCGTATCCAAATAATTATAATTATTACGCAAAATATTACAAACACACCTTTCAGCACGGCGGCATTAGTATGGAAGAAATGCTGTGTCCGATCATCGTTTTATCACCCAAAAGAGGCAATTAATCAACACACGTATCGATGGTAGGTATTGGTAAACAATCGACTTCAGCGGTAAAACAAACAATTACAGATGGAAAATTGGCAGCGTAACCTCGGTTTAAACGACCTCAGCACGCTGCTAATCCAATTGAGGGAGCACGTACAATTGGGTACACGCATTTTCCTTTTTTCGGGGGAAGTTGGAGCGGGTAAAACCCACCTCATAAAACAACTTTCCCGAGCCATTGGCATAGAATCACAGGTGCAGTCGCCCACGTTCGGCATCGTGCACGATTATCAGAGCGATTTCGGCAAGGTGCAACACAGCGATTGGTACCGACTTAACAGCGCCCAAGAATTATGGGAAATGGGTATTCACGAAGCCCTAGAATCCGATATTTGGTTCATCGAATGGCCCGAAATCGGCTTAGAATTGCTCCAAGAATTTGCACATATTCACATACAAATTGAAAGTCCTACTGACCCCGAAGAGGCTCAAAGAACCTATAGGATTAGTAATTACTTACCCTAAATTATTGAATAACTAAAAAAAAGGCGCCCCATAATCAATGGAGCGCCCTTTTTTTGTGCTTATTCCTGAATTATGATTGATAGGCTTCTATGGGCAAGCAAGAACATACCAAATTGCGATCGCCATACGTGCTGTTTACCCGCGCTACAGTAGGCCAAAATTTAGACATACGCAACGAAGCCACAGGATACGCCGCTTTCTCACGGGCATAGTCAAAAGGCCAAACGTCAGAAGCAATTTCCTCCATGGTATGGGGCGCATTTTTCAAAACGTTGTTTTCGTGGTTATAAATGCCTTGTTCGATTTCACGAATCTCTTCGCGAATGGCAAGTAAGGCATCACAGTAACGATCCAACTCTTCCATGCTTTCGCTTTCCGTAGGTTCTAACATAAGCGTATTAGCCACAGGAAAGCTCAAAGTAGGCGCGTGAAGACCGTAATCCATCAAACGCTTGGCAATATCTTCCGCTTCTACATGGGCTGTTTGTTTGAACCCGCGCGTATCCAAAATCATTTCGTGTGCCGCTCTACCGTTTTCGTTGGTGTAAAGAATTGGATATTCCTTCTCCAAACGGGCTTTCATATAATTGGCATTCAAAATGGCCACTTTCGTAGCATTCGTTAGGCCTTCGCCACCCATCATTTTGATATAGGCATACGAAATCAACAAAATACTTGCCGATCCCCAAGGAGCTGCACTTACCGCACTCATACCTTTCTCACCTGAAGTCGAAGTAACTGCGTGATTGGGCAAATAAGGCACCAAATGAGCCGCTACACCGATGGGACCCATACCAGGACCACCACCACCGTGAGGAATGCAGAACGTCTTATGCAAGTTCAAGTGACATACGTCGGCTCCAATCAATCCCGGACTGGTAAGTCCTACTTGGGCATTCATATTCGCACCGTCCATGTATACCTGTCCGCCGCAATCGTGAATGATTTGTGTAATATCTTGAATGGCACTTTCAAAAACACCATGAGTGCTCGGATACGTAACCATCAATACCGCCAAACGATCTTTGTATTGCTCTGCTTTCTCACGCAAATCTTCTACGTCGATGTTTCCGCGTTCGTCACAACCGGTAACCACTACTTCCATACCTGCCATAACGGCACTTGCTGGATTGGTACCATGGGCACTTGAAGGAATCAAGGCGATGTTACGGTGACTTTCACCGCGGTCTTTGAAGTATTCACGAATTACCATCAAACCGGCATATTCGCCCTGCGCGCCCGAATTGGGCTGCATGCTCATTTTAGCAAAACCGGTAATTTCACTCAAATCGCGATCTAACTCTTCAATAATATCCATATAACCCTGCGCTTGTTCTACAGGCGTAAAGGGATGCAATGAGTTAAACTCTGGCCATGTTACCGGTATCATTTCGGTTGTGGCATTCAACTTCATGGTGCAAGATCCCAACGGAATCATGCTATGACACAAACTCAAATCTTTCGCTTCCAATCGCTTGATGTAACGCAACATTTCATGCTCAATATGGTACGAATTGAATACCGGATGGGTCATGAAATTAGAGCTGCGCTGTGCCCAAGCTTCCCAAGAAAGAGAAAAAGCCGTTTCTAACACACCCGAAATTGCTGTTTTATTAACGGCTACAGCAAATACGGCTAGTATGTCGTTAATCTCTTGCTCCGTAGTGGCCTCATTTAAGGAAACGCCTACATGTCCATTGGCAAAATATCTAAAGTTCAAATGCGCCGCTTCTGCGGTTGCTTTTAAGATCGATAGATCGTTGATTCCACCTATGTATAAGGTATCAAAAAAGTGCTGGCTTTTTACTTCGTAGCCCAATTGCTGCAATCCATTTTTCAACGCACGGGCTTGTCCATGAATACGACCGGCTATGCGCTTTAAACCGTCGGGACCGTGATATACGGCATACATACTGGCCATGATGCTCAAAAGCACCTGAGCCGTACAGATATTACTGGTAGCGTTTTGACGTTTGATATGCTGCTCGCGTGTTTGCAAAGCCATGCGCAAGGCACGTTGCTCGCGGCGGTCTAAAGACACCCCGATAATACGTCCGGGTACCTGACGCTTGTATTCGTCTTTGGTAGCGAAGAAGGCCGCGTGCGGACCTCCAAATCCCAATGGAACTCCAAAGCGCTGGGTATTTCCAATTACACAATCCGCACCAAATTCACCTGGAGGGGTTAATAAGGTTAAAGATAATATATCGGCTCCAAAACATGTTTTTACGTTGGCGGCTTGACAGCTTTTAACGAAATCGCGGTAATCGCAAATTTCTCCCAAGTTATTAGGATATTGTACATACGCACCGAAGAAATCGGCATCGGGCTGGAAATTGCGATAATCGCCTAATACGATTTCCACTCCAATGGGCTCGGCGCGGGTAATTAATAAATCTAGGGTTTGTGGGAAAACCTCGTTATCGACAAAGAATTTAAAAGCGGTACTCTTACGCGGCAATAGACCTTTGAACATGCCCATGGCCTCAGCGGCAGCCGTACCCTCATCGAGTAAGCTGGCATTGGCAATTTCCATACCCGTTAAATCCAAAATCATGGTTTGGAAATTCAACAACGCTTCTAACCTGCCCTGCGCAATTTCCGCTTGATAGGGGGTGTACTGGGTATACCATCCTGGATTTTCCATGATATTTCGCAAAATCACATTCGGCGTGGTGGTGTTGTAATACCCCATTCCGATGTACTGCTTGAAAATTTGATTTTTCGCGGCCGTTTGTTTAAGGTTGGCTAAAAAATGCGCCTCGCTCATCGGTTCACCAGATTGCAGGCCTTTTTGCATGCGAATATTCGGTGGCACCGTTTGGTCGATTAACTCTTCTAGGCTATTTACTCCAATAACCTGCAACATGGCCTTTTGATCTTCCAAGGAAGGGCCATTATGGCGTTCTTCAAAAGGTTTAAAATAACGGGCGTTAAATTGATTCATACGATAAGGGCAAATTTAACAGAATCAATCGATTTTTTTGTTGAATTCCCGACTTAAAACTACATGTATTTTATATCGTCCGCCTACAGCCAACCTTCGTCGGCAAAACTGACGTACTTATCGCCTGATAGTATCACATGGTCGAGAAACTGAATATCAAAATACTGACATCCTTCCTTGAGTTTTTTGGTTAAATCTCGATCCTCTTTCGACGGCTGCAAACTCCCCGAAGGGTGGTTATGTGCCGCAATGATCGCACTCGCCTTTAATAAAATCGCCTTTTGAAACACAATCCGCAAATCTACCACCGTGCCATGCGTACCGCCACTACTAATACGTTGCTGACTGATGACCTTGTTGGCCCGATTCAAATACGCCACATAAAACTCCTCATGGGTTAAATAACCTAAGCTCGGGGCAAACATGATTTGGGCGTCTTGACTTCTTTGTATCGTGGGAAATTTATCCACCCATTTCCACCGGCGGTTCGATAATTCCCAAACCGCCATGAGCAGTACGCAACTTTCTTCATCCAAACCCTCCATAGATTTCAAATCCTCCATAGACCAATTTGAAAATTCATGAAGCTGATTTTCGCAAAAATTGAAAATTTTTGTCGCACTATCCGTTGATAATTCGCGTTTTCCGCGTCCGTTCAACACCAAAGTAATAAGCTCGACCTCTGTCAAGGCCCGTTTACCTTGGGTTAACAGCTTATGATGCAAATCAATTCCATTTTTTACACCATCTTTTCTTTCCGTTTGATTTGATAATTTTTTTACCATAATTTTGTCAAAGATATTTTCAATATTCTGAGAAGCTAAAAACACGAAACAAATTAGAACGACAAATATTATTGATTTTTACAACTATGAGCGAGCAAAAAGAAAAACTCAAAGCCCTGCAACAAACCATTGAACGATTAGAGAAATCGTATGGTAAGGGTATCGTAATGAAAATGGACGACAAGCACAAGGTAAACGTAGAGGTAATCTCTACCGGTTCCTTTGGATTGGACTTAGCCTTAGGCGTTGGGGGTTTCCCTCGAGGCCGAATTGTTGAAATTTACGGTCCAGAAAGTTCAGGTAAAACAACCGTTGCCTTGCACACCATTGCAGAGGCGCAAAAGAAAGGTGGCATTTGCGCCTTTATCGATGCCGAACATGCTTTCGATAAGTCGTATGCCGAAAAATTAGGTATCGATACCGCCAATCTACTAATTTCTCAGCCCGATGACGGCGAACAAGCGTTAGAAATTGCCGATAACTTAGTGCGATCTGGCGCTATTGACGTATTGGTAATTGACTCCGTTGCTGCCTTGGTTCCAAGAGCCGAATTAGAAGGCGATATGGGCGACTCTAAAGTGGGATTGCACGCCCGTTTAATGAGTCAGGCCTTGCGTAAATTAACAGGTACTATCCATAAAACCGGCTGTGTTGCCATTTTCATTAACCAGTTGCGCGAGAAAATCGGCGTTATGTTCGGTAATCCAGAAGTTACTACTGGGGGAAATGCCCTCAAGTTTTATGCCTCTATCCGACTTGATATACGCCGTAATGCCCAAATCAAAGACGGTGACGAAGTAATTGGTAACCGCACAAAGGTCAAGGTAGCTAAGAACAAAGTAGCCCCTCCATTCCGTGTGGTTGAATTCGACATTATGTATGGCAAAGGAATTTCCCGCGTGGGTGAAGTACTCGATATTGCCGTTGATGCCAATATTGTTCAAAAAAGCGGAAGCTGGTTCAGCTATGATGGCACTAAACTAGGTCAAGGTCGCGATACCGTAAAAGCATTGCTAGAAGACAATCCCGAGCTATTAGCCGATATCGAATCTAAGATCCTGAACAAGAACAAAGCAGGTGTTGAAATCCTTGCCGTTCAACCGGAACCGTTAGATGATTCTGAAGCATCAGAAGCGCCTACCGCGGCTAAAAGCAAATAATTCGAAATCTCTTTTCTAGGTTTATTTTGAGTAGGGGCTGTTGTAAAAACAGCCCCTTTTTTTATGCTAAACTATTCTAACTAAGAATAATCGTCTTCATCGGTAGATCCAAAGAACAATTTCTTGTACATGGCAGGATAAACGACGTACAACATAAGCAAGCGACCTGTTCTAAACACCCACGGAAGCAGAAAAATAATCAAAGCTGGAATAATGTACACCGCTTCATCAAATAAATCCATCTTATATAACAGAACCGACATAACCACCGATAATACAACTAGTAACGCATAGGTCCAATACATGGCACCCACAAAAAACCCGGTTTCCGGCTCAAATTTCAGCCCACACTTCGGACATTCCTCATGGGTATCAGAAAACTTCTTAAACGACAAAACTTTATTCAGAAAAACATCCCCTTCGCCACAACGCGGACAACGCGCGCGAAAGAATGGCACAATGCCCGCACGCTTAGGTGCCGCCATTATCGTTTGACCTTCTTTTTAAGATTGGATTGGTAAAAAGCAAACCCAGCTCCTGCCACGAGAACATATGGCACCGACATCAAAAAAAGAATGCCCTTATTAATGCCATCACCTACCTGACGTTCGTATTTATTCTTACCCGTAGCACGACCGCTCGTTAGCGCCGCTTTACACATCGGGCACTGAGACCATGACAATCCCACAAATAACAAACTCAACAGCGATAGGAATAAACGTTTTTTCATACTATTAACTTAAACAAGGCGACAATAACAAATATACAACAACTCCGGTTACGGATACGTATAACCACAACGGAAACGTGTATCGAGCCAACTTTTTGTGTCGTTCAAACTTCCCTACAGAAGAAAAGTACATGGTATACAAAATCATCGGCATGATAAGCGCAGCAAGTACGATATGCGTAAAAAGTATAACCAAATACACTGTTTTAATAAGTCCGTCTTTACAATAAGGAACATGCGGTACTGTGTAATGGTAGGTAACGTAGCTGAGCAAAAACAATGTTGACAGCACGAAAGCACTTAACATGAATTTTTGATGGGTCGCTTTGTCTTTTTTCGACTTAATAAAATAAACACCCAACACCAAGCAAATTGATACTGCCGAATTGATATAGGCATTCAGCTTTGGCAACACACGCGCAAATTCAGCCGTAGGACGCATTTCGTCGGGCAAATAACGCAGTAGGGTTACTAAGGCGGGAACAGTTGTTGAGAGCGCTACAACAAGCCAAAAAAAGGCTTTATCGCTTATCCAGGGTTTGCTGCTTACGGTATTCATATTTTAGATTTTCAATGTCGTCTTTAATGCGGCGTATCATTTCCATTTTTTTACGGTTTGTAGGTGCCCGTGTTGGAAGTATAGACCTAATATGATGAGCTTTATCAATAATAACAAGGCGATCGTCGTGAATAAAATCCGCGCCCCGCTGTTCGGTGGCTAATAGCAGATCATTGATGGCCCAATCGTAGATCTCGGTTTTATTACCTGTTGCAAAGGTGCGCTTATACAAATCTGCTTTGTAATACTTGGAATATTCCATAATAACCGGAACCGAATCCGATTCGGGATCTATGGTTACCGTTAAGAACTTAACCTGTGGCTCGTTGATATATTCTTCCGCTATGACTTGTACCTGTTTGTTCATTTCAGGACAAACTTCCGGACACGATGCGAAGAATATATTGGCTACTACAATACTATTATCAAAGTCTTGAAACGTAATTTTTTTTCCGTGCTGATTAAACAGGATAAAGTCACCAACGGTATGGTAAATCGTATCTTTTTTTTCAGCCGAGTAATAGCGTTCTCCAATATAAGGCAACTCCTGATGCACCCATGTGGCTTTTCCCCAAAAGAATATTCCCAAACTGGGCAAAATAATAAGGGCCGCTAATGCAGCCCTTTTGAAATATCCCTTTTTAGCCGACATAATTACTTAATTTGACTAATTGCGTTCCCCTCATGGAGCAGTCCCGCTATCAAACCGACAATAAATATGGTTGGCACCAAGATGATTAAAGCCAAATTGATCCGCTCGTATTTTAAGTGCATGAAAGCACCCACGATAAAATACGCTTTCACGATACCAAAGAAAATAAAGATAAAATTACGCACACCAGAAGGACCCAAAACAAAATAGATCACAAAATCAAAGATGGTTATACCTAGCAATATCCAAAATGTTTTCCAAAGTTCGGAAGTGCCATGACTTTCCGTGTGAGGAACGTAATTGATAGGATCGTAATCACCGGGCTTAGAGTAAAATTCCATAGTTGTTATTTTAAATGTATTAGATTAAATAGAAAAAAGTAAAAACAAATACCCATACTAAATCTACAAAATGCCAATATAAACCGGCCTTCTCAATCATTTCGTAATGACCACGACGCTCAAATACACCGCGAACCGTCATGATATAAACCACCACATTGATAATCACGCCTGAAAACACGTGAAAACCGTGGAAACCCGTAACAATAAAGAACAAGGCCGCGAAAGGAACAGGTCCGAATGTACGATCCCCTTTCTCCCACTCAAAATGATCTCCAAAAGTCACTTCAGATAGATGCTTATATCCTTGATCGGTGATTCCAAACATATTCGAATTCAATCGAGCACCCTCATGAATAAACGTAGCCCATTCCCAAGCTTGACAACCTAAGAAAGCAGCTCCACCCACGATGGTATAAAGCATGTATTTCTGTACTTCTTTTTTAGAATTACGATGTCCGGCTTCAACGGCCAAAACCATCGTTACCGAACTGGCGATCAAAATGAACGTCATCACACTTACGAAAAGCAAGGGCAAATGAAATCCATGCATGAAGGGAAAATGGTTAAAAATTGATGCAGGATCAGGCCATTTGGTCGTAACCGCAGATTCTACATTACTAAAACGCTGAGCACCATACTGTACCAATAAGGTTGAAAACGTAAATGCATCCGATAATAGGAAGATCCACATCATTAATTTTCCGTAACTCACGTTAAAAGGAGAACGACCTCCCGCCCAAACGGGCAGTTTCTCGAAAGTTGCTGTTTGATGATTTGCCATTGGGTTAAAATACTACTCTGCGAAATAAAGGAATAAATACAAGAAAATCCACAAAACTCCAACAAAATGCCAATAAGTATGCGTTATTGTCATAAGTCCGAGGCTCTTTTTGTGCACATTCAAGTGAAGCGCTTGAATCCACGTTGCAATCAACAAACCTATTCCCCCTAAAATATGCACAAAGTGAAGAACTGTTATCACCCATACATACGAAGCACTTATGTCTTCAGGTCTTGCGTTCACAAAAGTCAAATCCAATCGAACCATCTGCTGCCATCCCAAATATTGCGACACGCAAAATGCGATTCCCAATACAGTGGTGAGCAATAAAAAGTTCTTATTGGCCGATAATTCATCGGTTTTAGCACTTTTTTGCGCATAAAAAATCGTTACCGAACTTAAAATAACAATTATCGTGGAGTAAAAGAAAAAAATCGGCAAGTCAAAAGCCGTCCAAGCTTGGCGACTTTGAGCGTCTGGGCGGTGCACAATAAATGCACTCACCGTGGCAGCAAAAAGCATCGAACTCGACACCATGAACAACCACATGTTCAATCGTGCGGGTGGCACTGCCGGTAAGGGATCTTTTATTTTAGTTTTAGTCATAAAATCTTAGAATAGAATATAGCTCAAAAATACAATAGGCGTGTACAAAAACGAAGCATAAAGCAATTTCTTAGCCTCAGAAACTTCCAAAGTAACAAATAATCGATAAGCTTTAAACAAAAAGAACAAGCCTAAAGGCAATATCACCGAAATGGCCTTAATACTAGCAATGCCATACATCAACGGCATCATACTAACCATAACTAAAATCACCGTATAAATCAATACTTGATACGCACTGCGCTTATCCCGACCCGACTTAGTAGGAAGTAACCAATATCCTGCCTTTTGATAATCGTCGTGCAGCATCCATGCAATGGCCCAAAAGTGCGGAAATTGCCAAAAAAATTGAATTAAAAACAATATCAATCCAAGCTCATCCAAACGAGGTACAATCGCAGCGTACCCAATCCATGGGGGTAAAGCCCCCGGAATGGCTCCAATCATAACAGCCATAGGACTAACCTGTTTCATTGGGGTGTACACAAAAACATAAATCACTAAGGAAAGTCCGCCCAGCAATACCGACAAAAAGGATGCGCCCACCGCAATGAGCGTGAAAATTCCTAAAAAACCGGTTATCCAGCAAAACACACGTGCATCACGCACGGAAATACGTCCTTCTACGATAGGGCGGTTAGACGTACGCGACATTTTACCGTCGTTTTCTTTTTCGATTATTTGGTTCAACCCATTCGCGGCAAAAACAATTAACATGCCACCAACCAATACGCCAATAAACAGCAACCAATTAAAATCATCTAACCAATGTGTACCTTTCGCATATTTCAACGCAATCAAATACCCAAACGAAGAGGTTGCCACTACCGTAGTCGTAAGTCGGAACTTGATTAACTCTACATAATTCTTTATTGTCGCGTTCATGTTGTCTTTTTTGAGGATAAAAATAAAAGAAAAGAAACTGTTAAAAGGGTGCTGCCAGCCAACACATGGCCCACTTGTGCCCACGCTGGCACTACAAACCGAATATGAATTACCCCTAATGCTATTTGAATAAAAACTAAAATAAAAAGCCATTGGTAAGGCTTTACTAATTCCCGTAATGCTTTATGTTGCCACCAACGATAACCCAAAAAGCCCAAAATCATTAGAGGCATGTATCGATGTATCGCAAACCAAATATCCATGGCATCTACATTTAAAATTCTTGCATCACCCTTATCGGACATATCGATAGAGCCAAACTGCTTTAAAAAATCTACCTGCTCTCGCGACCAAGTTCCCAATATAACCACAAATAAAATCAACAACCAAAACCAATTATAGTCGTTTTTTACGACTGTAAATCTTGGTATTACTGGAGAAATCACATCCACAGACTTAATAAATCCAAATAAACAGACAAAAGCCAATACAAAATGCAGCGACACCATTCCCGGCAATAAGTTGGTGGTCACCACTAAACTTCCCAGCCATGCGTTCAATAGCAGAAATACGAGGCCAAATAAATACCACCCGCGTGCCCTGCCTAAAATCTTTGGCTTCCATAAGATCAAGAATCCCATCGCAACGGCTAACAACCCGCTCAAAACCCCAAACAAACGATTGATATATTCTATCCAAGCTTTAACCGGATGGAATACCTCTGGTGCGTACATTTTAGGATCTTTACGTATGGCTGCAGACCGTTCACCCATACCGAATTTATCAAGGGTCGCGGTGAATCGCTCCAATTTGGCGACGCGTTTTTTAAGAAAAATTTCCTGATAATTTTTTGGTAAATCCGCAACATGAAGCGGTGGCGCTAGTTGACCAAAACATTTCGGCCAATCTGGACATCCCATACCACTTCCGGTTGCCCTAACAAGGCTTCCCAAAAGAAATAATAAAAAAACAGACGAACTGGTATAGATACCAATCCGTCTGTATATTTTTTGGATACCGCTTAGCACGGTGTTATTAATCATTTTAGCTCAAACCGAAAACACGCTTGATGGCCGCGAAGAATACGCTGCTTTCTACTTCCTCAGGAGACTTTTCTTCAGGAGCTACTTTGTGGTCTTCAGTGTGTAGAACCTCAGGCGCTGATTCATCAGGTATGTATTGTGGGAAGAAATCTTCCTCACGATCCGGACGTGAGTATTCATGAGCTCCACGGTAAACGGTCGGTATTTCACCAGGCCAGTTGCCATGCAAACGCTCAACAGGCGTACTCCACTCTAAGCTGTTTGCTTGCCATGGATTTGCTGAGGCCTTCTTGCCTTTGAAAATACTGTAGAAGAAGTTATATAAAAACAATAATTGCGCGGCTCCACCAATAAGGGCGGAAACGGTTATTAGTTTATTTACATCCATCCAAACGTTAAAGTCTTCCACTAACGTGAACTGATAATAACGACGTGGTACACCGGCAAGTCCCATGAAGTGCATCGGGAAAAACACGAGATAGGCAGTAATGAACGTAATCCAGAAGTGAAAATATCCTAATGTGTCGTTCATCATACGTCCATACAACTTGGGGAACCAATGGTAAATACCTGCAAACATCCCAAATATCGCCGCTGAACCCATAACCAAATGGAAATGCGCTACTACGAAATAAGAATCGTGCAATTGAATATCTAATGCCGCGTTACCCAAATAAATTCCGGTTAATCCTCCAGATATAAAGAACGAAACCAAACCTATCGAGAATAACATCGCAGGAGTAAAACGTAAATTACCTTTCCACAAGGTGGTTAAATAGTTGAACGCTTTTACGGCTGATGGCACCGCAATAATCAGCGTTAATATCATAAATACCGATCCCAAGAATGGATTCATACCCGTGATGAACATATGGTGACCCCATACGATAAACGAAAGGAATGAAATACCCATCAAGGAAATAACCATCGCTGTATATCCAAAGATAGGCTTACGGGCATTGGTAGAAATAACCTCTGAGGAAATACCCAAAGCAGGCATTAAGATAATGTATACCTCTGGGTGACCTAAGAACCAAAATAAATGCTGGTACAGTACAGGACTTCCGCCAATGTTTTCTAATGCACCAACACCCTCAAGGTAAATATCCGACAAATAAAAGCTCGTTCCAAACGAACGGTCAAATATCAAAAATAAGGCAGCTCCTAATAATACAGGGAAAGACAACACCCCTAATATCGCTGTGAAAAAGAAGGCCCAAATAGTCAATGGCATGCGGTTCATGCTCATTCCTTTGGTACGCATATTTAAAACAGTCGAGATGTAGTTAATTCCACCCAATAAAGAACTTATAATAAACAACGCAATGGCACTCAGCCAAAGGGTCATTCCCAATCCCGATCCAGGCATTGCCTTTTCCAACGCACTTAATGGAGGATAAACTGTCCATCCACCAGATGCTGGACCTGTTTCAATGAATACACTACTTAATAGGGTGATAGAACTGGCCAAAAAGAACCAATAACTCAACATGTTCATAAATGGTGATGCCATGTCACGCGCACCTACCTGCAAGGGAATGAGTAAATTACTAAAGGTACCGCTCAATCCAGCGGTAAGGACGTAAAATACCATGATGGTACCGTGAATCGTTACCAATCCCATATAAAAGTTCGGATCTAGCTTACCATCAACGGCCCATTTTCCCAAAAGGGTTTCCATGAATCCAAATTGCTCATCGGGCCAAGCCAATTGCAATCTAAAAATCATCGACATAACCAAACCCACAATTCCCATCATAATCCCTGTAATAAGGAACTGCTTGGAAATCATCTTGTGGTCCATCGAAAACACGTACTTGCTAATAAAGCTTTCCTTGTGTTCGTGGTGATCGTGATGTGAATCTGCGTGTAAAGCGGCTGTACTCATATCTATTTTTTATTTTTCGGAAGTTGTTAGTTCATTGCAACGGTTTTAACCGCAGCTGTTGTGTCATTTTTACTATCAGTTTTGGCGGGAACTTGTTCCACAACCACAGGCGCTACTAAAGGAGCTTGAGATGCTAACCACGTATTGTATTCGGCATCACTATCAACCACAGTAACCTTGATTTTCATGTTGTAATGCGCAGCACCACAAATTTTGTTACAAAACAAATAATAGTCATACTCGGGCTTATTCTTTATTTGGCGGGCATCAGCCGTAGTCATAGTCGGCGTGAACGCAAACTGAGTAGGCATACCCGGTACACAGTTCATCTGAACCCTGAAATCGGGCATATACGCCGAATGGATTACATCACGGGCACGGAACTTAAATATATACGGTTTGTTTTTTACCAATACAATTTCAGTAGTTACCTTGTCGTCGTTGGCTGTTCCATCAAAGAAATCGACATCCTTGCGATACTCGGCAATACGGTTTAAAGCGGTACGCTTGCGACCAATATCTTTGATTAAGGTGCGCACATAAGCCCCACTTATTCCATCATTGTGTTTGTTTTTCAGCGTCTTAAAGTCCTCTGGGAACGTCCTGTCTAAACCGGTTGCTACGAAACGATCGTAGGCACCTTTCCACGCATTAATAGAATCAGGAGCAGATGCCTGTAAAGCTTCTAACTTAACTATTTCGTTTTTTAATTCCGTAACCAATTCTGTAACTTGACCTTCTTCAGCAACGCCCAAAGGATTAGAGCCACTTATAAAGTTAAAATTCTGGTTGCCTAAAGAACCGTCGTTACCAGCATAACGGGCTTTCCAACCGAACTGATAAGCAAATACTTCAATTTCCTGACTCTCTTTTGGGATTTCAGTTGTGATTTTAGACCACGTGGTAAATCCACGCAAAACCAAAAAAGTCAACACAATAGACGGTACGATGGTCCAGATAATCTCTAATTTATTATTATGAAAATAGTATAGGGCCTTGCGATTTTCGTTGTAGCGGTAACGGAACATGAAATAAAATAATAAAATTTCCATAACCACGAAAACGAAAAAGGTAAATCCAAAGGTGATGTAAAACATGGAATCGTATGTTTCACCATGCAAAGAAGCAGAATTACCTAACATTAACAAAGGACCATGAACCTGCAATTCGTAGAAAACGCCAATTAAGCCAGCTACTATGAAAATGATAGCCATCCATGCGTTAACATTATTCCAACTTACTACCTTTTTGCCAGATAACTTTTCAGTTAAAGCGCCAATGTCGAAAGCACGCGCAATAACCAAAACGATTAACAACACCAACACAACAATCATAATGGTGATCCAATCGTAATTGGCAAAGCTAAATTCTTTCGGTGGTTCAATCACATCCGCTGCCAATAGCATCAAGGGAGCCAAAATAAAACTCAGCACAGCCAAGGATTTTTTGAACATTGAATTCAGACGAATTCTTAGGGTATCAATTCTCATGTCTTTTCCAAATAGGGTTCTCGGCACAAATTTAGCACTTCACAAGTGTTATTTATTCACTGCGAATGCATTTTTTTCAAAAAAGCAGAGACCTTAGGTAAGCACATGGCAATCAAAATCGCTTACATCCATTAAATCAACTAGTTGCGCTTTGGTATTGTTTGACCAATTTATGATAATCTTCAACAGCCAAAGCTTCCGCTCTTAAGCCTTTCCATGCCTCTGGCAACTCGAATGTTGGATACATATTCAAATAGGGCTTCAAGGCATTTGACAGGGTTTTTCTGCGTTGAGAAAACGCCATTTTAACCACCGATTTGAGCGGTTTCCAATCCGGTCGTTCCCCCGTATCAAGTCGCCAAGCGTGCATTACAGCACTTTTTACCTGAGGAGGGGGCAAAAATGCTTCTGGCCCAACTGTAAATCCATACGTGCACTGAAAATAGGATTGCAACAATACACTCGTTACTCCATATACTTTGGAACCGGAATCTGAACAGAAACGCTCCGCGACCTCCTTCTGGAACATCCCTACAAAAGAAACCACATTCCAATCTTCTTCTAAAATTTTAAATGCAATCTGTGTCGAAATATTATACGGATAATTGCCCACTATGCCAATGCGCTTGCCTTTAAACGGACGCACATCCAACTGCAAAAAATCGGCTTCCCAAACCTCGAGACCCTTGGCCCAATTAGCTGTTTTTAAATACGCAACGGATTCCGTATCCAATTCAATACACAACAATTTAGAACCAAAACGCTCGTATAAAAACTGGGTCAATACCCCCGTTCCCGGACCTACCTCTATCACCAAATCGAGTTCATCAGGAACAAGTGCAGCCGTTTTGCGGGCAACTTCATCATCCACTAAAAAATGCTGACCCAAATGTTTTTTGGCGCGAACCCCGTGCTGCCTTGCTGTATGCTTCATTAAACCCAATGTATAAGGTAATATTTTTTCACCGTTTCTTTCAACGCGGCCAAATTATAGTTATCGGAACTCTCCGCTACGTCGCGAACGCCTCCTTTTTTACTCAAAATCCGTATGCCACCACCCTCCGATTTGTACGCATGGTTTTCCAAAATACCCGTTTTTACAAAATATTGCAAAGTATCGCCTTCGCTGTAACCGAATTTTTTCATACTCACCTCCGACGCTTCCGCCACTTCACGGGCATCGAAATCGTTCGTGCTAATTTGAACTTTAGGCAATTTACGGTACAACAAACGCTTACTTAAGGTCGACAAAATGGAATCTTCATGAAATTGCCATTGCTTAACACTGGCCATGATATCGATATCGTCGAGCACCAAAAATAAATCCAACGCTTCCTCATCAAAATGCGCCGCATCAATTTCATTCATTAAAAAATGCAACAAGGGGTGATACGAACCCAAACCATGTCCTTTATGGGCCAAAACACGCGCCCGCTGCAACACCGATACCAATACTGCATCGGCGGCAATGACGGTTTTGTGCAAATAAACTTGCCAATACATCAAGCGTCGGGCAATCAGAAATTTCTCGACCGAGTAAATTCCCTTTTCTTCCACAACCAAGTTCCCATCAGACACGTTTAACATGCTGATGATGCGCTCACCCCCTACTATCCCCTCACTAACACCCGCGTAAAAACTGTCGCGTAACAAATAATCCAACCGATCCATGTCTAACTGACCCGAAATCAACTGACTTAAAAAAGGCTTAGCCTCGTATTTATGTTGAAAAATCTCTATAGCCAGTTCCAATTCCCCATTGAAAATTCCATTCAAGCGCTGCATAATCCGCGTCGAAATATCCTCGTGGTGAACCCCTTGAATAAGCGTGTGTTCTAAGGTATGCGAATAGGGACCGTGACCAATATCGTGAAGTAAAATCGCCAAAGCCGTTGACTCGTATTCTTTGTCGGTAATTTCAATGCCCTTACGTCGAAGGGTATCCATAGCTTGCAACGTCAAATTCAACGCACCTAAGGCATGGTGAAATCGGGTATGTGTAGCCCCAGGATATACCCAATCACTCATTCCCAACTGTCGAATCCTGCGCAAACGTTGAAAATACGGATGCTGAATCACGTCAAAAATCAAATCCGTTGGTATGGTTAAAAAACCATGTAAAGGATCGTTAATAATCTTATTTTTATTGAATGCCACGTTTATACCGCAAAGTTAGGACCTTTCATCCCAAATCAATACGTCCTCTGGGTTGGGCCGTTTGGCCGTAGCTTTTTCTAAAAAACTCCGCAATTGATACTGGCCGGGATCGTTTGGTTTTATTTGTAAATACCGCTCATAGGCAAACATCATCTCAATCCATTCTTTGTCCGTAATGCCCCTTTTGTGCATCCGAACCCGATAAATATTCCCAATGTACAACCAGGCCCTCGGATCTTCTGATTCCGCAGAACCCGTTTCCCTGATTTTACGTTCCGTAACCCTATTGTACGTCCGAAAATAATGCAACGCACTGTCTTCGCTTGCCTGAGCAATAAAATTCTTTCCCATCGCATAATACGCGGGCACATACTGAGTATCGCGGTTTATTGCCCAACGCAAAAGCCGGTCCGCCTCCTCATACCGCCTGCGGCACGTTTCACTCGAAGCCATGCCCATAAAATCCTTCAGCAGCGAATCCTTCCCATACAACCGCGCATAAATGGCATACGAATCGTCGCAATATCCCTTGTCTAGAAACTTACCCGCCTCCTGTCTGGGCGTCATATCGGCAACCTCTAAATCCCGCTGCGCTCCCACTTCCCCCGACAAAAAAAGCCCCGCAAGTCCTAAAACCAATCCTAGAAAACTATGGCTATTTTTCATTGTTGTAGAACAAATGTAAATTACTTTCTCCAAATTTGTATGCCGCCCATACGTACTATGCCGTTCTCAAAATTCCCCAAAAAATATATCCACTGGACTTGGGGGCTTTTGTTTTTTTCGCTTTTCGGGGGAAGTTGCTCACGCTGGAATCTCGGCGATGCAGGACCTAACACCACCGTTACCCGAAGCATATCCGGAACCGGAGTTTTGCGCATTGGACAAAAATTCGACGTAATCTTGGAACAAGATACCACACGTCCCGAATCGTACACCCTCGAATACCCCGAAAAATTAATCCCGAATATCATCCACGAATTCAAAAACGGGACCCTCGCCGTATCCGATGAAAACCGCGGGAAATGGACGCAAGACCTCAGCCTCAGGCCTAAGATAACCCTCAATTTACATCAGTACCATACCTTATATATAGAAGGTTCTTCGCAATGGAGTTGTGCCGACACCTTAATCGGTAACACATTGAACATAGAAATGCGCTCGGTTTTAGACAACCATTTGTGGATTAATTTCAACCAAGTCAGCGGCAAATGCAACAATCTGGGATCGCTCACGCTCCATGGCCGCGGCACCATTTTCTCTTTTTCGGTGGAAGCCGGCTCACAGCTCGATGCCCAGAATATGCGCTGTCACGACGCGTATTTCTGGCACTTTACCCAACGCGATTGTTACGTTTCTCCCGAAAAACAAGCCTTTCTTTATTTGTACAATTCCGGAAACTTAACCGTTAAATCGACCGAATTTTACCGTTTTGAATCGCTGCAAAAAGGCAGCGGTCGAATCATTTACACGCCCTAATGGATTTTACCTTAAATATAATTATTGTGCTCATAGCCGCACAATTGCTATTGTCGGCCAATGCCGAAGCCTATGAAAAAAGTGTTTTCAGCATTAAAAGACTCCGAAAAAACCGCGAATACCACCGATTAATATCATCGGGCTTTATTCATTCGGGGTGGATGCACCTTTTTGTAAACAGCTTTGCCCTTTACAATTTCAGTCCCGTTTTGGTGCAAACATTTGGGTCTATAATCACAGCGCTCATTTTTATCGCCTCTATTTTGGGAAGCTCCCTAGTCATGTGGTGGCGAAAACGCAATTTGAGCGACTATCAAGCCGTAGGCGCTTCCGGTGGCGTAAGCGGTTTGGTGATGCTGGCCTTTTTTTTATATCCCGATATGCAAATTGGCATTTTCTTAATTCCCGGTTACTTACCGGCCTACATTTTTGGAATACTGTTCGCCTTGATATCTATCGGTCTAACGTATGTTAAAAACCCCCAGCACATTGCCCATGAAGGACATTTAGGCGGTTTATTAATAGGCGGTATAATCGGAGCTTTTTATTATCAGTTCGATTTTCCAACCCTCGCCCTTCAAGGACTTTTTTGGTTGGGAACGGTAAGCATCGCGGTTTGGATGTTTACCCCGCTTCGCAAATAATACAACTCTATATAATTGTGCCCAGTACTGGATTCGAACCAGCAAGTCTTGCGACACCACCCCCTCAAGATGGCGTGTCTACCAATTTCACCAACTGGGCAATTCGGCCACAAAGATACAAATTTTTGTGGCGCGTAACACGGAATTTACAAAATCAACATCGCATCGCCGTAGCACAAGAAGCGGTATTTTTCCTTCATTGCTTCTTGATAAATGTCGACCATGAAGTCATGACCAGCATACGCACAGGCCATCATATAAAGAGGCGACTCGGGTGCATGTAAGTTGGTAACGAAAGCATTAGCTATGTTAAAACGGTGCCGTGGAAATAGAAATTTATCGGTCCAACCTTCACTCGGATTCAAGGTGCGCGATGAGCTAACGCTTGATTCTAAGGTACGCATAACCGAACCCCCTATAGCTACCACACGCTTTTTATCGATAATGGCATTATTAACCGTATCGCATGTTTCTTGGCTAATGCGATAATACTCACTATCCATTTTGTGCTTGGTAAGGTCTTCAACTTCGACCTCACGGAACGCCCCAAGACCTAAATGCAGGGTAATGTCTGTGAATTTAATTCCTTTTATATCTAAGCGCATTAACAACTCGCGCGTAAAATGCAGCTGTGCAGCAGGTGCCGCTACGGCTCCAACATTTTTAGCAAACAAAGATTGGTACCAAAGTTCATCTTCGGGTTTAACCGGACGATTGATGTATTTAGGAATCGGCGTTTCTCCCAATTTTTTCACCACACGATCAAAAGCCTCATCGTCGCCATCGAAAAGAAAACGGATGGTACGACCCCGACTGGTGGTGTTATCTACTACCTCGGCTACTAAATCATCGTCGCCAAAATACAATTTATTGCCCACGCGAATCTTCCTAGCAGGATCAACCAACACATCCCATAAACGCAATTCATGGTTCAACTCACGCAATAAAAAAACTTCAATTTGTGCGCCTGTTTTTTCCTTTTGACCGTACATACGAGCGGTAAAAACCTTCGTATCGTTTACTACGAAAACGTCATCTTCGTTGAAAATGTCTAGGATATCATGGAACATTTTGTGTTCAATAGTGCGGGTTTTGCGATCCACTACCATTAAACGACTCTCGTGACGCGTTTTCAACGGCTCTTGAGCAATAAGTTCTTCGGGTAATTCGAATTTAAAATGGGATAACTTCATATCAGGATATAGTGTCCCTAAATTGGGGTTGCAAATATAGAGCATATTTACCCCTTATAAAAATTGTCGGGGTAAATCTTACCTTTGCACCATGAAAAATATTTCAGTTATCGGCGGCGGTACCATGGGCAATGGCATTGCACATGTATTTGCTCAAAACGGATTCAGCGTAACTTTAATCGATTTGAAACAAGAAGTGCTCGATAAAGCATTGGCTACTATTGCAAAAAACCTAGATCGACAAGTTGCAAAAGACGTTATCACCGAAGAACAGAAAATCCAAACCCTTGCGAATATCACCCCGGTTACCTCTCTAAAAGAAGGCGTGTCTCAAGCCGACTTGGTAATTGAAGCCGCTACCGAAAACGTAGAAATCAAGTTGCAATTGTTTCGCGATTTAGACGCTTTCGCTCCCGATGCCTGTATTCTTGCCTCTAATACCTCTTCTATTAGCATCACCAAAATTGCATCGGTAACCCAAAGGCCCGAACAAGTTATAGGAATGCACTTCATGAATCCCGTGCCCGTAATGAAGCTCGTGGAAATTATTGAAGGATTCAAAACCGATAAAAACATCACCGAAAGCATCGTGGAACTTTCTAAAGAATTAGGCAAAGTTCCCGCCCTCACACAAGACTATCCTGGATTTATTGCCAATCGTATCTTGATGCCCATGATTAACGAAGCCATTATTTCGTTGCACGAAGGCGTTGCCGGCGTAACGGAAATAGATACCATCATGAAATTGGGAATGGCACATCCGATGGGACCTTTACAATTGGCCGATTTTATTGGATTGGATGTGTGCTTAGCTATTCTTAATGTACTTTACGACGGACTCGGAAATACCAAATACGCCCCATGTCCACTATTGGTTAATATGGTAACCTCTGGCGATTTAGGCGTAAAAAGCGGTCGTGGTTTTTACGATTACAGCCACGGAACTAAAGAATTGGTGCTCGCACCGAGTTTTCAGTAATTGCAGATATTCGTAGGCCGTTTTTTGCAAATAATACCCTTGACGTACATGATGTTCCCCACCCTTTTATTAGCCTCCAAATCTCCCCGAAGACACGAAATTTTTGAAAAAAGCGGATTCGATTTTAAAGTGGTGGACATCGATGCCGATGAAGATTTCCCCCAAGAACTCAAGGGACCTGAAATTTGCGAATACCTTTCTTTGCATAAATCGCAACACTATCAAGGCAATTTAGATCAAAACCTCCTTATCACCGCCGATACCATCGTGGTGGTGGACGATCGCGTCTTGAACAAACCCGAAAGCGAACAAAAGGCCTTTGAAATGTTGCAATTGCTGAGCGGCCGCACCCACTTCGTGTATACCGGTTGTACCATCCGCAGCAGCCATAAAACGCATACCTTTCACGATGCCACCGAAGTGGCCTTTTATGCATTAACCGACGAAGAAATACAAGCGTATATACAAAACTGTAAGCCCTTTGACAAAGCCGGCAGCTATGGCATTCAAGATTGGATGGGCTTGGTGGGGGTAAAATCCATTACGGGTTGTTTTTATAATGTAATGGGATTTCCATCGGGTAAATTTTACCGCGAACTGCAACACTTTCTGAAGCCCTAACGAAAGCGCAATAGGTCTTTTAATAACCGCAGCACGTTCATTAACACAGGCAACACCAATAAAAAAGGTGGGTTTTATCCCACCTCTTTTGATTCATAACCTATAAATTCTCCTTTCGGAATTTTTTATTCCTTGCTAGTACTAACCGCATCTGCGCGCTTCAACGCTTCTAAGGCGTTTACCAAGCGGCCGCTTTGCGACAATTCGGTGAACTTAATTTTACTCTTAGTACCGGGCAACAGAACTTTACCGTTTACGGCCGTTCCAGACTCCATAAGGATTTGCTTGATTTGAACCGCTGTTAATTTCGGATAACGGCTCCAAACCAATGCCGCCAC
>CAMBBZ010000013.1 GCA_945863965.1 Chitinophaga pinensis
ATTTCGCTGCTTAGGGTATCGCCCAAAGCGGCCGACATGAGCAAAATTACCACAGCGTCTAAGTCGTAAGACCCGATGATGCCACGATCCACTAAAATACCCTTTGCCAAGGCCAAGAATCCGACCCACCCGCCGTTGGCTAAAACTTGCCACATATCTCGGGGCTTTCCGTGTTTGACATCGGAATTGGCTTTTTTATTGATTTTAGAAGCCAGGCTTCCCAAGAGAAAGAAAATCAGCAAAGGAATCATACTAACACCCGCTAAAACTACTACCAGTGCCAATAAAATAGCGGTGAACAACCCGTCTACCGAGAGCCATTTTTTGCGCCAAACGACATAGGCCAACAATCCAATCAAAGGCAGGTAGTCTCCGAATAGTGAAACCATAAACGACAATCGATCCATCCAAGACAACATTAAAAACACCCAAAAAGGCAAGAAAAGATTATCGCTGCCCTTTTTGCATATCAATTCCAACATGGCGGCGGTAAGGGAAATAACCAAAAGCGACATTAAAGCCGCACTTAAAGAAGCACCGTCGTTCTTTTGAAGTAACTGATTTTCGAAGTATACGACCAAAACCCACCACGAACTCACTACAAAAACACCGAATCCCAGCCACGTTTTTCCATTGATAGTGGCGTTCCATGGTGCCACCATTTTGGGCGGTCTTATATACCTGCCGGCCAAAGCGGAAAATCCATCCGAAATAGCTAATATTAAGAAAGACAGGGCAATGGTGTCGGTGCGACTCGGTTGTATCAAGAGCAACACATACAAAACCCAAGGGAAATACGCAATCCCCCAGCTTTTACGACCCTCCGCTTCAAAAAATCCGAAAAATACCGCCAGTGTTAGCCCGATGGCCGCCACTAATATAAGGTTCATGAACAGCGATAATTGGTCAGGAGGCGTAATAAAAGTGGCATGGGCAACGGCCGAAATAGCACCGATATGGAGAATTTTTCGGGACAAAAACACCCTATTAGGACTTTTTACACCTAAATAGTGTGTCGCAATCACCAAAATGACAATAAACACCACGTGAGTTGCATACAAAAAATCCATTTAGACAAAGTTGCGGAGATTAACCGAACTTTGTTTGCGATATATGCAAAAGATTTTGAGCCTGTGGCGATTTTCGCGTCCGCATACCATCATTGGCAGCAGCATAAGTGTATTCTGCTTGTTTGCTTTTTCGGCACTCACCATAAAAACAATTGGTGCGCACACCGCCGCCAATGGCGTTATTTCTTATGTATTCACCGTAAGCGATATTTACTTGTTCGCCGCTACCTTAATCGCCGCGCTCGCTTGCAACGTATTCATTACGGGCTTAAACCAAATCACAGATATCGAAATCGATCGCATCAACAAGCCTCATTTGCCCTTGGCTTCGGGGGAAATTTCCTCCGCAGAAGCTAAAAAATGGGTGGTTTTGGCCTTGGTAACGGCGTTAACTATTTCCTTTTATTTATCTAATTTCTTTGGCGTTTTAATTGCCCTCATTTGTTTTTTGGGCTGGTCTTATTCGGCGCCTCCGATTCGCTTTAAGCGGTACCATATTTGGGCAGCTTCTGCGATTGCCTTGGTGCGCGGACCTTTGGTGAATGTGGGCATTGCGCTGCACTTCTTGACCCAGGTAGGACATAACACCTATTTTTCGAATGTAGGCGTTGGCAACTTCTTATCAATTCCGCTTGAATTCTTCGAAGTAGGCGTTTGGATGGTCCCGCTTACCTTATTTATAAGCGCTTTTAGTTTGGGTATTGCTTGGTTTAAAGACTTGCCCGATACAGCAGGTGATGCGGAACACGAAGTGGGTACTTTAGCGGTTAAAAAAGGACGTGCCTTGGCCTTGAGATTGGGCGTAAGTGTGGTGGGATTGGCTTATGTGTTTTTGATTTTTTGGGGATGGCATTACTATTGGGGAATCCCTTTTCTTGCTTATCATTTGATCGCTTTGGGAATTTTCGCTTACTGGGCATATCGGACCAATCTAGACGCCACGCTATCGTTAAAACGCTTTTATAAGTTGTATTGGGTCTTGTTCTTCTTAGAATATTTCTCCTTTTTCTTAATCTGGATTCCTTAGGTTGTTTATCAACATTAATAGGGTTATGTGATCGCTATGGTCTAACTTTGCCTAATTTTTGGAATTATGCCAAAGGACACCAACATTAAACACGTACTTATCATTGGCAGCGGTCCGATTGTTATCGGCCAGGCTTGCGAATTCGATTATTCCGGCTCTCAAGCCGCGCGCAGTTTACGGGAAGAAGGGATTACCGTTTCGCTTATTAATAGCAATCCGGCGACCATCATGACCGACAAAATAAACGCCGATCACGTTTATTTGTGGCCTTTGACCTCCCAAAGCATAGAGAAGATTTTGTTTGAAAACCCGGATATCGACTCCGTTTTACCTACCATGGGCGGACAAACCGCCTTGAATTTGTGTAAAGAAGTAGACGAATTGGGCATTTTTGACCGATACAACGTACGCATCATAGGGGTCAATATTGAAGCCATCGACAAGATGGAAGACCGAGAAAAGTTCCGACAATTAATGGTCGAACTGGGTGTAGGCGTAGCACCAAGTCAAGTAGCCAACAGTTATTTAGAAGGCAAAGAAATTGCACAACGCATCGGATTCCCATTGGTAATACGTCCGAGTTATACCTTAGGTGGTACGGGAGGTGCAATCGTATATAAAAAGGAAGATTTCGATAAATTACTCATCCGCGGATTAGAAGCCAGTCCTGTTCACGAGGTATTGGTAGAAAAGGCCGTCTTAGGTTGGAAAGAATACGAATTGGAGTTGCTACGCGACAGCAAGGATGATATTGCCGTTATCTGCACAATTGAAAACTTTGACCCCATGGGTGTGCATACTGGCGACAGTATCACTGTGGCGCCTGCCATGACCCTGAGCGATACTACGTACCAACGTATGCGTGACATGGCTTTTAAAATGATGCGTTCTATGGGCAATTTCTCCGGTGGTTGCAATGTACAGTTTTCTGTGAATCCCGCCGATGAAGAAATCATCGCCATTGAAATCAATCCCCGGGTCAGTCGCAGCTCCGCACTGGCCTCTAAAGCAACAGGTTATCCTATTGCCAAAATTGCCGCAAAGCTCGCTATTGGCTACTACCTCGATGAATTGAAAAACCCAGTTACCAAGACTACCAGTGCGTTCTTCGAGCCCGCTATAGACTATGTAATTGTTAAAATACCGCGTTGGAACTTCGATAAATTTCCGGGTGCGAATAAAGAATTGGGACTTCAAATGAAAAGCGTTGGCGAGGTTATGGCCATCGGTCGCAGTTTTCAAGAAGCCCTACAAAAAGCCTGTCAAAGTTTAGAAATAGGTCGCCACGGTTTAGGTGCCGACGGCAAAGGGAATCGTAATTTAGAAGAGTTGGTTCAAGGGATGGAACATCCCAGTTGGAACCGCTTATTTTACATACACGATGCCATTGCATTGGGCGTTCCCATTACCTCGATACAAAAACTTACTGGTATAGATCGTTGGTTTTTAGAACAGATCCACGATGTGGTAAAGACCGAAAACGACATTCGCCGCTATCGGGTAGATAACATTCCCCAAGAATTAATAAAAATAGCCAAAGAAAAAGGATTTTCCGACATTCAATTGGCTTGGCTCATGGGTGGCGACACCACCGAGGAGGACGTTTATAACAAAAGACGCGCCTTAGGAATCAAGCGCGTTTATAAAATGGTTGATACCTGCAGCGCAGAATTCCCCTCGCCTACTAACTATTACTACTCGACGTTTGAAGAAGAAACCGAAAGTGTTTCCTCCGAAAAGAAAAAAATAATTGTTCTAGGCAGCGGACCTAATCGCATTGGTCAAGGAATTGAATTCGACTACAGTTGTGTGCATGGTATTTTAGCCGCACGGGAAGTCGGTTATGAGGCCATTATGCTCAATTGCAATCCCGAAACCGTAAGTACCGATTTTGACATGGCCGATAAATTGTATTTCGAGCCGGTTTATTGGGAACATTTATGGGAGCTCATAGAACATGAAAAACCAGAAGGCGTAGTGGTCCAACTAGGCGGTCAAACCGCGTTAAAGCTCGCGGAAAAACTGCAAGAAAAAGGCATTAAAATAATTGGAACGGGTTATAACAATATGGATATCGCTGAAGATCGCGGCCGTTTTAGCGATTTACTTGCCGAAATGAATATTCCCTACCCTAAATATGGGGTTGCTCTTAATGCCGACGAAGCGGTTGAAATTGCCAAGCACGTAGGATATCCCGTTTTGGTACGTCCGAGCTATGTGCTTGGTGGACAAGGTATGGTGATAGTCATTAACGATGAAGACCTCGAAACAGCGGTAGTGAAATTATTGGGTGATTTACCTGGAAATCGCGTTTTAATCGACCATTTCCTAGACCGTGCAGAAGAAGCGGAAAGCGATTGTATTTGTGATGGAACCGATGTTCATATAATTGGTGTAATGGAGCATATAGAACCGGCGGGTATTCACAGCGGCGACAGCAGTGCTGTTTTACCTCCTTTTAGTTTGAGCGAACAAGCCAAATCTAAAATAGAAGCCTATACCAAAAGAATTGCTTTAGCCTTAAACGTTAAAGGCCTTCTGAACATCCAATTTGCGATTAAAAACGACGAGGTATTTGTAATCGAAGCCAATCCCCGAGCCTCACGAACCGTACCGTTCATTTGTAAGGCTTATGACGTTCCCTACGTAAATTATGCTATGAAAGTCATGTTGGGGGTTAATAAAGTTACTGATTTTGTTATACCTGCACGACCCGCCGGCTTTGCTATCAAGCAACCGGTTTTCAGCTTTGATAAATTCCCTAACGTAAATCGCGAACTGGGTCCTGAAATGAAGAGCACCGGCGAAGCCATCCTCTTTATTAAAGATTTGAAGGATCCTGAATTCCGTGAATTGGTTAAACAAAAAAGTATGTATTTAAGCCGTTAACCTTGGTTTAACGCACATTCATCGATAAAGGCGGCACCAATTGGTGCCGCCTTTAAACTTTGAGGGTTTAACAGCGTCTTAAACTTATATACCTATGAAAAACTTACTTTTATTAACAGGATTGGCCTTTGCTGGAATGGCAAACGCACAACCCGAAATGGACAATTCCGAAAAAAAGAGCCCCGAAGAGATGGCTGCTGCTATGACTAAGAAAATGACCAAATCCTTGTCGTTAACACCCGAACAAGTGTCTAAAATTGAACCCCAAAATGTTCTGTTTTTCCAACAGCAAGCCGCTCATCAAGAACAAATTCGCGCATTGCGAAACCAGCAAAAGGCACAAGCCGATCTTCATAAAAACAATATCAAGGCCGTTCTAACGCCCGAACAACAGGTCAAAGCAGAGAAACTAATGGCTGAAAAGCAGGAAAAGCGAGAAAAACGCATGAAAAAACGCATGAAATAATGGCAAATGAAGCACGGTTTATCTAACCATAAAAAAGGCGGCTAATTGGCCGCCTTTTTTGTTTTAACTAGGGGTATCACCACCTGGATTCGGTGGCGGAGTAGTTCCCTCATTCCTATTGTTGGTATTGCGACCCCTATTTCTATTGTTATTGGGTCTGCGGCGTTCGCTGTTCAAACCTGATTCAGTTCGTGGAGCACCCGCTTCGTTATTAGGCGCTGTACTTTCAGACGGGCCCGATGTGTCCGTTCTCGGTTTGTAACCGTCTAACTTGGGTCCGCGATTTTCACGATTGCCGCCATCTGGACGGGGTCCGCGGTTTTCATTAGGACCGCGGTTTTCACGAGCGCCGCCTTCTGGACGGGGTCCGCGGTTTTCACTAGGACCGCGATTTTCACGCGCGCCGCCTTCTGGACGGGGTCCGCGGTTTACATTAGGTCCGCGATTTTCACGCGCACCGCCTTCTGGACGAGGTCCGCGGTTTTCACTAGGTCCGCGATTTTCACGCGCGCCGCCTTCTGGACGAGGTCCGCGGTTTTTATTATTATTGCGATTATTCCGGTCTTTATTATTCTTATTTATGCCGCGATTTCTGTCTAAGTCTTTAAACGCATCGTCTTTCATAAGTTCAGAATTATCAATAAAGTCGTTATTCTCTTCATCAATAACTTTCTCAAGAACGGCATTAGCGGCAGCCATATCGCTAAGCGGGGGAGCTTGTTCTCCACTGCGATTCTTCTCCATTAATTCGTTCACGGTGTCCACATGCAACGGAATCCAATTAGGCGTTTCATCGTATGCAAACCACATTAATCGTTTCAGTATATCTGTTTTCCGCGCATACGCCATACCCGTAACGGTATCAATTTTAACAATTTTAGCTTTGGGGAAACTTTCGATGGCCTCTAAATAGGTATCGAGCTCGTAATTCAAACAGCATTTTAATCGGCCACACTGTCCGGCTAATTTCTCCATGTTAATGGATAAATTTTGGGTTCTTGCAACGCCCGTATTTACTTGTTTGTAATCGGTTAACCAAGAGGAGCAGCACAATTCACGGCCACAATCTCCAATACCACCGAGTCGAGACGCCTCTTCTCTGTAGCTTATGTGCCGCATTTCAATTTTAACACGGAATTCTTCGGCGTACTTTTTAATTAATTCTCTAAAGTCGACCCGTGCTTCTGAGGTATAGAAGAAAATCACCTTACGGCCATCCCCCTGCAGTTCAATATCAGATATTTTCATGCTAAGCTTGAGTCCGAATGCGATGGTTCTGGCTCTTTCCAACAACGCATCTTCTTTGGCTTTGGCTTCGTGATACCGTTCCATATCTCGTTCTAAAGCAACGCGTTGCACGACACGCATTTCTTCGTTGTCTTCTCGAACTCGATATTTTTTTAATTGAAGTCGCACGATTTCACCTGTAGCCGAAACCGTTCCAACGTCAAAACCAACGGAACTTTCCACTACAACATAATCGCCTGTAAATAAATCTATTAGCTGACTGTTTCGGAAGAATTCTTTTCTACTTCCTTTAAAACGCACCTCTACAATATCAAAAGGTCTTTGCCCATCTGGCAAATCCATGTCCTTAAACCAATCGAATACATTGAGTGCGTTACAGCCATCTGTGCCACAGGTACCGTTACTTTTACACCCTTTGGGTGAGCAACTGCCTCCTGATTTGGTTCCACATGATGAACATCCCATATTTCTTATATTTATATATATTGGTAACCCAACAAAAATACGCGAAGTGGAGGAGCTTTTGGTTACTTGGCTTGCTTTTCCTTAAACACCCAAAGTTTTTGTCCGATAAAATTTACAATCATGCCCACGATGGTCGCAAAAATCACAGCAAAAAACTTATCAATTTTAACAGCGAAAATGGGAATGCCCAATGCTTGCTTGGGATAATCAAGATTTAATACCAGTTCGGCAGTGGGTAAAACCATTAAAAAGAATTCATTTGAAAGCACATTCATTGTACCGCTAAGGGCGTATAACAGAATGTACTTTGCCAACGTTTGGTTGTTTCGTCCTTTTTGTTTCCAAGTCCAAGCTTTGTTTAATTGGTAATTAATAACAGTGGCAAGAACAATAGCCACGCTCTTGGCCGCATAGGTAGGAATAAACTGCGATAGGGAGTAATAAATACTAAGATCGAAGAAAAACGACAGTCCACCTACAATCCCAAATTTGGTTAATGCGATATAGGTTTTACTAGAAATCAATTCTGTTTAATTTTGTTTTAAAGTGGAGCCATCAAAGGTAATATCTAATCCTAATTTCAACGCTATATTTTCGGCACTGTGACCTACTGGTATTCCCCAAATCAAGGGTTTTTTGAGCATTTCGCAAAATTCCATTACGATTTCTTTTGCGTTTTTTCCAAACGGGATCGCATTATCGTGCATGTCTATCATACTTCCGGCAACTACGGCCACCGTATTTTCCAAAATCCCCGAATTGTATAAGGCTTGCAACATGCGATCGATGTGATATAAATATTCGTCCAAGTCTTCAACAAAAAGCACTATTGCGCCTTTCGGAGGTTTCGCACCAGCCGCCAACATGGCAAAAATCATGCTAAGGTTACCACCCCACAGAATCCCTGTAAATGAGCGATCCGATTCGGCTCCTATATAATGCGGCTGACCTATTACGGATGTATCCGCCGCCACATTTAAACAAAGCTCTTGACCCTTTAAATGATCAGAAAGCGCTAAACGACTTGTTTTAGAGCATTTTGATTCTTCTAAAAACTGCATAGCCATAGGACCGTGCATAGTGGCTAAGCCCTGTTGATTTAAGGTTATATGTATCGCCGTTATATCTGAAAAACCTATCCACCATTTCGGTTTTGCTACAAAATCAAGTTTACGCAATTCCGAAAGCAGCTGCATACATCCATATCCTCCCCGAGCTGTAAATACCGCTTTAATATCTGTTTGGTTCAAGGCCCAAACGATATCGGAAACACGTTCGGATTGGCTTCCCCCAAACTGATGAAGCTGCGCACCGAGGGACGGAGCGAGGCGTAAAATCCACCCTTGTTCATTAACCCAATCTTGAAACTGCGCCAACGCACCCAAATCCATAAACCTTGCGGGGGAAATCAAAGTAACGGCATCGCCGGGCTTCAAGTAGGCAGGGGTTATCACGGTTTTATTTCAGGTAAAAGTAAATTGCTGTAGGTAATAACAGAGGTCATTTCGCCCGTACGGGTATCAGACGGATACTCAATAAACGGGGGTTCTACACGGTACCCATCGGATTTTACCCGATTGGCTACGCGAGACCAATACGGGGCGCTTTCACCCAAGCCTGCCATCGTTTTTGCCTTGTGAAAACGGCCCTCTTTTAATTCAATAAAACCGAATTCTCGGGTTTTAATAGGCTTGTTTATGGGTATTCCAACGAAAATGGTTTGGGCTGCATTAGGCACGGGTAATTCCCCATAAATAGCCATAATAGGTCCTATTATAATGCGATTGCTATCGGCTATTATTTGATTCAAGCCGGCAACCATGCCAATGATGAGGGTTTTAAGCGATTCCGGTTTCACATTGGGGAAGCTTTTTCCAATCACATGCATGTTGGGGCGTGTAGTTGGGGTTATTACAAAATCACTTTCAGAGGCCACATACCCATCCATAGTTCGGACAGTGGTATCGGTTTCAACATTGGTTGTTTTACTTGTCTGGTTTTGACAAGAATACGCGCCTAACAAAAGGCATATACCCACGGCGAAGAAACGTATGTTCTGCATATTTTTCGGCTAAGTTAATTCCTTGGGAGATTTAATCCTTATTTTTGTGGTGTGAAATTCTTAGCTGAAATTGAAATTCTGCCTAAAAAAGGGCTTTTAGACCCTCAGGGTAAAGCAGTTACACAGAGTATGCCCCGCATTGGCATTAATAGCATATCGGAAGTCCGCGTTGGTCGGTTTATTACCTTAGATATAGAAGCCAGCGATGCCCAAATCGCGGAAGAAACAGCACACACCGCCGCAAAAAAGTTGTTAGCCAATTTAATAATGGAAGATTACCGCGTACGTATTTCAGAAGCATGATTGTTTACAACGTAACCTGTAATATGCTTAAGTCTATATCAAGCGAATGGCTTGATTGGATGAAAAACGAGCACATTCCCGAGGTAATGCAAACCGGTTGTTTTATTTCCTTCAAAATATTAAAGCTTTTGAGTAACGAGTCAACGGATGAGGATATCAATTATGCCATCCAATACACGTGTGAAAACATAGACACTTTAGAACGATACCGCCGCGATTTTGGACCAATCCTAATGCAGAAAACCATTGCCAAATATGGCGAGTCGGTATTCGCATATCGCTCCGTTCTTGAAATAATTGATTAAACCATGCAAGCGCAAAACCTTCAAATTGAAGAGATTATCGCGCAACTGAAATCGTACACGTTTATTGATGTACGCAGCGAAAATGAGTTTGCTAAAGGCCATTTGCCGGGAGCTATTAACGTACCCTTACTCGATAACGAAGCCCGTATAGAAATTGGCACCCTATACAAGCAAAAAGGCCGCACCGAAGCCGTAAGAAAGGGACTGGAATTAGTGGGTCCTATAATGCCACAACTATTTGATCGCTATCAGGAATTATCTCTTTTGGGAAATCCCTTGGTTTTTTATTGTTGGCGCGGCGGATTACGCAGCTTAATTTCCGCTACGCTATTTCAGTGGTCTGGAAATCCAGTAACACGGTTACACGGAGGATATAAAAGCTACCGAAAGTGGGTCCTTGATCAATTTGAAATCAAATATCCCCTTTTAGTAGTTGGAGGTGCCACCGGATCGGGTAAAACTGAAATGCTTCATAAACTTGCCAAAAAGGGAGAACAGATTATCGATTTGGAAGGCTTGGCCCATCATAAAGGCAGTGCCTTTGGGTCATTAGGCCAACTGCCACAGCCCCGAACTGAAACCTTTGAAAACGACTTGGCCATGCAGTTGTTTGCATGCCAAAAAGACCAAACAATATGGATCGAAAACGAAAGTCGATTAATTGGCACGTGTTATTTACCCGAGCCCTTTTGGTATCAGATGCAACAAGCCCCTATCCTTAGAGTCGAGGTACCCCTATCGGTGCGGGCATCGCGGCTATTAATCGAATACGGTCATTTCGAAAAAGAATTGCTAATCGAAAAAACGGAAATTCTCAGAAAAAAACTAGGAGGCCAACACGCCAATTACGCTGTTGAAATGTTACAAGAGGGTAACATGTTGGCTTGGATGGAAACTGTTTTGGTTTATTACGACAAAACCTACGGATACCGTTCGGAAAAGAATGCCTACCGGAGCGAAACCATTGAATTCGATTGGAACAAAGCAGAAATTGAAATTGAGAAACTAATAGAACACCATGAATTTAGAAAATAAAATTGCCGTTGTAACGGGCGCAAACAAAGGAATCGGTTACCATTGCGTACAACAATTGTTGGCCGAAGGCGCCATTGTGTATGGTTTATGTCGCAGCGGTTGTGAAACTAAACACGAAAATTACACTTGTTTGCACGCAGATGTGCAGGAATTTTCCCAATTAGAAGAGGCCTTCGCACGAATCCTTGAGAAACACGGACAAGTCGATGTTTTAATAAACAATGCGGGTCTTGGTTATTTCGGATTTTGCGAAGATTTGCCGATCGAACAGTGGCACCAAATGCTGAACACCAACGTAACCGGAGTGTTTTATGCCACACGTTTGGCGCTTCCTTCCATGAAAAAAAGCGGTGAGGCCCACATTATCAATATTGCATCAATAGCCGGACTTGAAGGGTACCCTCAAGTAAGTGGTTACTGCGCCACCAAATTCGCCGTTCGCGGATTTAGCGATGCCCTTTACAAAGAAGTTCGTGATTTTGGTGTTAAAGTTACCTGCGTTTATCCTGGATCTGTAAAAACCGATTTTTTCCGTCATTCAGAAAATATTCAAGCCCACGATAATATGTTAATGCCTGAAGATGTGGCCGCTCAAATACTATTTGCCCTAAAATCTCCAAAGAATTTCCATAACGTGAATTTAGAAATTAGACCTCTAAAACCAAGAGGTTAAATAAAATACTCGTATTTTTGCAGTATTATTAACTCATACCCCATTAAAAAATGAAAGTAGCCATTAACGGATTCGGTCGTATCGGTCGCCATGCATTTAAATTTTTATTGCAAAAGCCCGGTGTAGAAGTTGTTGCTATTAACGATTTAACAGACAATGCCACTTTGGCTCATTTGTTAAAGTACGACTCGGTTCACGGTCGTTTTCCAGGAACTGTTAGTCATGACGATAAGCACCTCATCATCAACGGTACCCCAATCCGTATTTATGCCGAGCGCGATCCTAAGGCACTTCCTTGGGGCGACTTAGGGGTAGATGTTGTGTTGGAAAGCACAGGATTTTTTACTTCCGACGAGAAAGCCGCCATGCATATTCAAGCGGGCGCGAAAAAAGTGGTAATATCAGCTCCTGCAACTGGTAATCTTAAAACCATCGTTTTGGGCGTAAACGATGACATCCTAGATGGCACTGAAACTGTATTAAGCAATGCCTCATGCACCACCAATTGCTTAGCTCCTATGGTAAAGATATTGGATGATAATTTCGGTATTCAAGAAGGTTTTATGACCACCATCCACGCGTATACTTCGGATCAAAATCTTCAAGATGCGCCTCATAAAGACCTACGTCGCGCCCGCGCTGCTGCTTACAGCATCGTTCCTACGAGCACAGGCGCCGCAAAAGCCGTTGGTTTGGTTATGCCGCATTTGGCAGGCAAACTAAACGGAAACGCCATGCGCGTTCCAATTCCAGATGGTTCCGTTACTGATTTTACGGTAAACCTTAAGAAGGCCGCTACCGTTGCTGAAATTAACGCCGCTATGAAAGCCGCCTCTGAAGGAAGTCTTAAAGGCATTATGGAATACACCGAAGACGAAATCGTGAGTATCGATATCGTTGGAAATGCACACAGTTGCATTTTCGATTCCAAACTAACCCAAGTAATTGGCAATACCGCCAAAGTGGTTGGTTGGTATGATAATGAAACGGGTTACAGCGCTCGTGTAGCTGATTTAATCGCCAAGATTGGATAATTCTAATCCACTTTTATAAGAAAAGGGAGGTCTTTCGATCTCCCTTTTTTGTTTCCCTTAGGGGGAAGTTTTGGAACGTCTATAACACCACTTTCAAGGTGCCGGATACGAATGCTCGGACCCACAATTCTTCGGCACGCATTTGATAATCGGTAATGTTTAGGTCTTTTACCTTTCCTTTCAAGGTCACGCCTTGTTCGTACCTGGTATTTAACGCATCGTTCATCATTTTCTTGGCCTCTAAAATTTGCGGCTTCATGTCCATATTCATGGCTTTTTGCATTTCTTTACAAATTTTATCGCTTAGCAGCCACTTTGCTGACTTTAACAAGATGTTTTTCGTTTTCAAATCAAATTGTAAATCATCAACCCGGATGTGCTGGGCCAAAGAATCATATACCGGAACACCTGTTAAATAGAGTGTCCCTTTCTTAGTGCCTACAAAATCTACTTCCACTCCCAATCGCGATTCTACTGCAAATAAACGCAACCCTTTTATGGTTATATACTGAGACCCCGATTCAAATTTTTGATCCCCTAAAAATCCCATTATTTGTTTGGCTAAGGTATCGTAATGCATTCGGATATCGGTGTACACATTGAATCCATCGTTTTTAGCATACGCTGTTAAATTGGGTAGTTTTTGAATTTTATTGGTTACCGCTTGCGATCGTATTTCGGGAGTTGCTTTAATCCCCACAGAGGCCTTCATGCTGTTTTTATTAAAGACGAGCGGGCTTATCGATAACGCTTGAGGATTGAGGTATAACATACCCATTCCATTCAACGAAATGCCTTGTTGCATTTCTTTATAAGCAGGTTCAATCAAGGCTTTTACATCGATTTTAGCCACTTCCGCATCGACCATTTTCATGGCATCGTTAAGATAGGGTTTTACTTGATTCAGAACCATGTTTGTTACATCCAATCCAAATGCCAACTTGATGGGATCGATAGCTTTTAGTTCGGTAATTTTTGACAGGGTCTTTATTTTATAATTAGGCAACAGCTCTACACTGCTTTCCATACCAAATCGAGCTTTTTTCATCGGCTCACCCACACCCAAACTCAAACCAACGGTTGGAACGCTGCAATCAGCGCCTAAACACAACGCGCAATACACGCCACTGGCCGAATAAGCCAAATCTAACGAAAGTCCGATTTTATTTCCCCCCTTACCAACAAACTCAATGGGTTGTCGATCCATTTTATATTGATATCTAAAGCCTTCACAAGGCGATTCTCCGCCTTTAAACGTTTTGGGAATATTTGTCTCCGCCAACTTAAGGTAGGGTGTTAAATCTATTTCTAAGGGTAAATCAATGGCCGATACAACGGTCGGTATTGGTTTTTCCAGCAGTAATAAATTGCTTTTATCGGGGGGCTCTGGCTTTATGCTTCCACAGGAAGAAAAACCTAAAATAAACAAACTACCGATTCCTAGGAAGACAACTACTTTCATTTATTTTACAATAATACGCACTCCATGAATACCCTGTGTATTTAATAATTGTAACGTATACGTTCCAGGTGCTAAACTCGGGCTCCAAATCGCTTTTCGAGCGCCATTTTCAGTAACTAACGCAACCCGATGCTCTTTACCAAGCACATCCAACAACTTTACTTCTGAAATTGGCAAGTCTGTTAACAGTGTTAGTTCACCAGTAGTGTTGGGATTCGGAAACACTTGAATACGGTTTTCAATTTTATAACCGCTGTTAATTTTTACTGTAATTGAACTACTAAACGTGTCGTTTACAGGATTGTCATCTTGGTTATTTTCAGCATAGCACAGCAAATCATAACGGCCTACTTCATCAAAGTAAAGTACTTGGGTGGCTTGCACACGTTGTGTGTCACCTGCATTAAGAATAGGGAAAGGCACCCGTTCCGTATACCAGGCTTGTCCGTTTTTCAAAACATTTAAGACCAACTTCCCAGAGAAAACAGATGAATCCATACCCGAGTTTGTAACATACACGATAGGATAAACCTTGTCTCCGGTTTGATAAACCGAACCCAAAGCGGGTGAGTCAACCCAAACTAAATTAAGGTCGCGCTTAGACCTCACTTCATAATAATGCGTAAGGGTGTCGTTGGATTTGTCTTCATCCTTGGGGTGTTGTAACCAAGCACGGAAGAAGCCTTTACCCAATGTATTGAACGTGCTTGCCGTAGGTAGCCACTGTGTAAGCTCTTCATTGGGCGCTAAATTAACGGTATCGCTGTATTGGAAGTACAACGCTTTTTCGAATGTTAATTGGCTTCTAAAAATCACTTGATTTAACGTATCGATTCCCTGATTTCGGAAACGAACTAAACTGCTGTCTATTCGGTCATTGAGATAGAAAATTTGGTTGTTTTGAGGACTCCCAATAGAATCTATGAGCGCATCTTTCCCTATTTGCACTACTATATTCTCTCTTAGCGTATCGTTTGTCTGATTCCTATCAGCGGTATGGGTCACCACGACTTCCACTTTATAAACGCCTGTGAACAAGGGTTTAAAAGGTTTTTTAAAGTTAAGTTTAATCCGTTTATCCGGCAAAACCTGAGCTTTAAGTGATTCGTCAAACCAAACGGTTTTATTTCTAGTAATGGTGGCCTTAATATCGGCTTGCTTTAAGTTCGAATCGTAGCCCAAATTCCCTAATATCACTGACCAAGAGCGGCCTACTGGGTCGGTACTCATGGATTTAGGTAATGAGATAGAATCGAGATAATAGTCGGTTGCTCGACCTACAAAGAAACTAGATTCAAATGTGTCATTTTCTCTGTATAAATCAACACTATCTGCAAGATAAACCTTGGCGCTGTAGGCCCCTTTTTTAGTGGGTCTAAACTTTTTCCCCAACAAGAATGTTTGTCCGGCCCGACCGTTTACGTTGCGCACTAAACTGTCTACGAAAAGCTTATTTCGTGCCGCATCATAAATTTCAAATATCATTTTTACATTGTCGGCTCTCAAAACGCCCTCATTATAAAGACGTGGCCTTATGTCGATATTCTCATTAACGGCATAAACAATAGAAGCATCAGGAGAAACAATCGTTTCGGCTGCAACGTCTACCACTTTATAAACGAAGGCCTTAAATATGGCGGTATCATTCGGGGTATATTCATCACCGGAAAGTGCGGTAAATACCAACCATTTCAAACGACCCGTGTCGTTACAAGGGTACTTAGACCATACTAATATTTGAGAGCCCTGAGAGCCCAACTGCAGTGTTTGTGATTCTTTAGATAGAAGCGAACCACCCAACCAGATCTCAGAGAACACCTTAAAGCTGCCGCTATTGGCATAGGCGATATTCATAATAGTAGAGATGGGTTGTAGCGTATCCTTTCGTGCAATAAAGGTTGAATTACCCGATGGGTATGCAGATCGGATACTTACATCGCGACGCGAACCGACCACAAACGTTTTTATAAGGGTATCGTTGTCTACTACTTGATCGCGGTAATGGTATACAATCAAAGTCATTCTATGTACTCCATATTCCCATGGTTTGAAGGTTTTAGGTAAGTTAAAGTCGCGAGTCAAACCCGATCCAAGTGTGTCATATACAGATTCATCATAATGAAGCACATTAGGTCCTTTTATGATGCAGCGCACGCGTATGCTATCGCTAAAGTCATTTACGCCTATATTTCCTATTCGCGCTACAGGTCCAACGGTATCTTTATCGTGCACGTTGAACGTATCCTTGGGTAGTGTAATATTGAGCGCTACAAGATCATAATCAGCTTGCAATCTCGGTTCAATTATAAATTTATAGGGTGCTCCAGGATGAAAATCAACCCAATTGGTATCGCCTAATGGAACTGCGTAAAAAAAGGTAGCGGGTCTAACCGGCTCTTCTACTTGATAACCAAAAGCAACATTGCTTAAATCCAGTTGTCGCACCCCTACATAAAATGAGCCGTTTACACGAACGGGTTTAGGTAAATCATAAATATACGTGCCCCCTTTGGTTCGGAGAGAATCGCTATCCCATAATAACTTTCCTGGCATAGCCCTGAGCGTGTCATAGTCCCAAATACCTAACTTAAACAGCCGGCCACTCCCACTAAAAGCCACACTAATTTGATTTAAGTTTTTAGGTTTGTTGCTTTGAAAGCGTGCTACGAAATCTCCTTGTGACCCATTAAACCCGATCCCTCCGGGTGCGGGCGCTTTGGAAACGTCTCGATAGCTGTAAATGTTTTCATTGGCCAAGCGCAAGGAAAAGCCACGATTATTGGAGGTGTTTTTATCCTTACTCTCAACAAAAACAGTGTCGGTACCTTTTAAAGAGGGGCTTAAAGAGGGTACGTTTACAAACGTTTCCTCCCCTACCCTAAGATTCACGTAAAAACTATCTTTCTGTTTGTTAGCGCCCTTTGAATAGGTATAGCAAGGATAAGAGAGTAGGTCATTTTTACCCACGTTGCGCAATAATACCTTTACACTGTCTGGATTGCCCAGTGGAACGGGTATTCGACCAAGGGTGTATACCTTTCTAACCTCTATGTCTTGTTTTTCTCTTGGGAAGCTAAATTGGATCGTGGGGTGGTATTCTGTCGCATTGCGTAAGCTATCATCGGCACTTGCTCCTATAGAATAGCGCACTTGCGGACTGTAGTATCCGCTAACCGTGACACTGCCTTCGAAATAGAACCGTATGGACCCTTTAATGGTATCCATTTGTTCGTAAAAAACGAGAAGGGCTAAATTACTCCCTTGGGTTGAATCAAACACATAGGGTTTATCAAATGGGATTTTATAGAACCGATCGTCGGGGCCGATATGAGTTTGAGGGTGATTGTGGTAGACCTGAGTGGCACTATCGGTATATTTCTTAAAGGAAATGGGCCTGTTGCCCCAATCGGATATGTTCACATTGTGCAACCACATTCTTAAAGAACAATTCCCATTAAAAGTGGCGCCTTCACTACGCATAAACGAAAGCGATATTAAACTATCGCCGTGTTTCATATTTCCCAAAACACCTTTAGGAAATATGTACGCGTATTTGGATTGATAATCATCTACGTTGTTACGTTGGATTATAGGTCCCGCAACTGTTCCTAAATACGCACCATTTCCCAATTGAATAAATTGTGAAAGGACTTCCCCCGAAAGGAAAATAAAAACAAGGAACGCCAAGGACCGTATACGCATAAAACAAAAGTACCCAAATTTCCTGCGTATATCCGTAATTTGCGTATAAAGTGAAAAAAGCTGACATAATTCGAGAAATAAAGCAAAAAAGAAGCTTTTTATGTACGGGTTTAGATACCGAAATGGGAAAGCTACCGGCGCATTTACCTAAAAATGACCTTGGCTTTTTGCGTTTTAACCAAGAAATAGTTGCCGCCACCTCCCCATTTTCCGTTTCTTACAAAATCAATACTGCCTTTTACGAACAGTACGGATCTGAGGGTTGGCAATGGATGGAGGAAACCTTGTCTTATTTACCCCCAGAAACCTTCAAAATTGCGGATGCCAAGCGCGGCGATATTGGCAATACCAGCGGTATGTATGCGAAGGCCTTTTTCGATCGCATGTCGTTTGATGCCATTACCGTTTCCCCTTATATGGGCGAAGACAGTTTACGTCCATTTTTAGAATTTCCTGATAAAACAATCATCTGTTTGGCATTGACGAGTAACCCGGGACATCATGATTTTCAACTCATGCATGACACCGAAGGCATTGCGCTATACGAACGCGTTTTGGAACGGGTTTCTAAATGGGGAAATACCGATAATTTAATGTTTGTTGCTGGAGGTACCCATACGGATATACTTCGTAAACTGCGCGCTTTGGTACCTGAGCACTTCCTCCTTGTTCCGGGTATTGGGGCTCAGGGCGGCAGCCTAAGCGAGGTGGCCGCGCATACAGCCACGCAGGAAATCGGACTTCTTGTTAACAGCAGTCGCGGTATTATTTACGCGGGAAGCAACGAAGATTACGCAGAAAAAGCGGCAGAAGCCGCTGGTGCATTGGCGTCAGAAATGTCTGGACTCGTTGCACAGTATATGGTGTAAATCCCTAACCTGGGTTATCACCGCGTGCTGATTATCATTCAAAATTTGATAGTCCACTTTGGCGCGAAGTTCCTCATCGGATAATTGCATCGAAATCAATGCGAGAATGTCTTCACGGGTGCGGGCATCTCGCTTTAAAACGCGGGCAATTCGCAATTCCAAGGGTGCAAAAACCCCAATTGTTTTATTTACGGTTTTATCGGCGCCACTTTCAAAAAGAATGGCCGCCTCTTTAATTACATACGGTGCATTTTGATCTTGCGCCCATTGGTGAAACCGTTCAAAGACACGGGGATGTACCAATTTATTGAGCTGATTTCTTTTTTCAGCATCCACTAAAACTTCTTTGAGAAATTGGGTGTTAATACCCCCGTCCGCATGAAAGGTTTGAGAACCAAAGGCCGACAATAGCTCGTTTTTAAGAGCCGCATCGGAGGCATAGAGTTTTTTAACCTCTAGGTCTGCTTCAAATAAAGGAACACCCAATTGTTGGAAAATGCGGCAAACCCATGATTTGCCGCTACCAATTCCTCCGGTAATCCCCACTTTAAGCATGTGGATTTTTAAGCGTCTTTTTTAGGAGCAGGATACGCTGCTTGGGTACTTTCCATGCTTACGCCGGCTGATTCCATTTTGATTTTTCCTTCTTCAATTTCAAGGATGATAAATTTATCATCCATGGTATGAATTTTTCCATGCACACCGCCGGTTGTAACGATGAAATCGCCTTTTTTAAGTTCTGATATGAAGGTTTTTGTTTTCTTCTGACGGCGCATTTGTGGCCAGATCATAAAAAAGAAAAATACAGCCATGATTAACATGAGCACAATGGGATCAAATCCGCCGCCCGCGGCAGCTTGAAGGATCGAAAATATAGCGTTTAGGTTCATTATTAATGGTTATCGTGTTCGTTTTGGGTACTCTTTATGTGCGCTTTAAATACCAAAAGCATAAATTCATTGGTTGCATTCTCAAACTGCACATCGATGTTTTTTTCCACTAGTGGATTATCGACACCGCCTCTGCCTTTAGAATCAAACGTAGCGACCACTTTGCCTTCACCGCCTGCAGGAATAACTTCTTCTGTCCATTCGGGCGTTGTGCAGCCACAAGAGGCAGATACTTTTGCAATGGTTAGCGGACCTTTACCAATGTTTTTAAATCTGAACGTATGTTGTACCACATCCCCATCGGTAATATTCCCAAATTCAAAAACACTATCGATAAATTGGGCTGTTCCTTTGGGCTGTTTAGAGTCTGAAGATTCGGGATTAAACTTTTCAATATCGCTAGGGGCTATTTCTTTATTGTTAGGCGTGCATGCTACCCATAAAAGACAACAACTCAGGTACAAGAATAATTGATTACGCATGATACAAAAATATTGTATTTACTTCAAACCCCTTCCGGTTTTTCGGATTTCTCCTCGACTTTCTAACTCAATTCGCAGTTTATCCATGATGCCATTGACAAACTTAGAACTATTGGGTGTGCTGTAGTTTTTGGTTATTTCTAAATATTCATTAATGGTAACACGAACTGGTATTTCTGGACAGTGCAAAAATTCAGTAAGCGTCATTTTAAGAATTAGCAAATCCATAACGGCAATGCGCGAAGGGTCCCAATTTTGAGTAACCTCAGCAATCAAAGACTCGAACATTTGGCTGTTCTCAATGGTGTCTTTGAGCATTTGTGCCGCCCAAACCGCTTCTTCATCAAAGGATTTAACACCCGGCTTGATATTCAAGTTTTCGATACTTTTTGAAAGTTCGAGTGTTTTCAAAATATCACGCACCGTATAAGGCGCGTCATCAAACCAAACTGGATAAATTTCTTCAATTACATTATTGAAGCCTTCATGCGTTTCCAAAAAGGCGTAGTACGTATTCTCTAGGAATTCTTTTTGCTGATCTGCATTTGGGGTGAAAAAGATGTTGTAATCCTTAGCAAAATCGTATTCTTTTAAGTCGGTAAGCCAACCTTCAAAATGGTTTTTTAGGTCTTCCCAATTAAAGCCATAATATCCTGCATGCAGGACTTGATTATGCACTTGATCAAGCAGATTTGTACCGTTTAATAAGGATAAATGATCTATTTTTTCCTGACTTGGATAGTATTTGCCTTTTTCGAAGCTTTGCTTTGCAATGGCATAGTCTCTCAATTGGTAGGGAAAATCCAACAGAAATAAATAACATTCATGAACAAGGGTCAATCGTTCGAAAAGCTCTTTTGAAAATTGAGCTGGGGGTACCTCTTGACTCTGCTTCCAAGAATAGAGGGTTTGAAGGGTTTTTATGCGTACGAGTCGGCGTGAAATCATCAGAACGTTGTGGCCGCAAATATAGGCATTTTCACCACGCCTAAAAACAGAACTGTATTATCCGTTTATATACGGATAAAGTACGATTAGAAGGTTTTGATGCTGAGATATTTGAAGCATGAAAATGGACATAAACATTCACCAGAACATTCAATTATTCGCTCAAGAGTTAGGTTTATCTGCAAGTCAAGACGCCCTTTCGGAACGTGTTAGAAGCGAAATAATTGCAGCAGCTATTGCAATTGCGCGCAGCAAAGAACCCGAAATGAACAAACGCTTAAATACCATTTATGATATTGAAAGAACGTTTATTCGATGCTCAAAACTGCTCTCCTCTTTATGGTCGGCCCGCAAACAAGGTGAAATTACAGAAACCGTATTTTTAAACCTCGAAATACAAATTAACGACCAACTTAAGCGCCTGCTTCATGCGAGCCAACAACTGAAAATTGTAAACTAGTCCAGCAAAAAGTAAGTCTTGTACAAAATGTGTCTACTTTATTCGGGGCATTAACTGAAAATACTGCGCTAATCTAAAATAAAGCGAACCCCAGTTAAAGCACTTGCTTCATGCGAGTCAACAACTGAAAATTGTGCGCTAGTCGAGTATAAAACGGACACCGGTTTTAACTTCACCGCGGTCGTTTTTAATCACACCCAAGTAATAACCCTTAGCCAGGCCACGAACATCAAAAAGTGTTTCATTGGAAAGGAGTTCTTGGTCTTGGATTACGTGCTGACCGATGCTATTATAGAGGGAAAAGGACACGTTACTTTCAAGTACTTCATTGGGTATTTCGACGACTACTTTTGATTCGGCTGTGCGTGGGAAAATCAAAACGCGATCATAAAGGACCGTGTCGAAAATACGCAGGTTTGTCTCAACTTCAGTTGCACTTATAATTGACTTGCGATATGTTTTTAAAGCATTGTTCATCACGGCAGACTGGCCATTGGTAAACATTGTTTGACATTCGTGGGTAGAATAATCCATATAATTCTCAACCATGTCGGGAAGGTCGTTTTTTTCCATACAGGTATTACGGTTTTTTTCACAGGTAAAATTAGAACCGGTTCCTTGCAGGGGCGTATCATCAATATAATCATCTAGTAAGCACCGGTTGGCCATAAATTGATCGTCAGCCCAAATGTGACGTAAGCCGAAATAATGTCCGAATTCATGAGTGGCTACGCGACCCTTATTAGAAGCTATAAGGACCGAATTATTGGCACGGCGGTTATTTCTCCCTATACTTTTATAATGAATCACCACGCCTTGTTCAGGATCTGAGACAAATACGTTGGATTGCCAAAAAGGATGCCCGAAAGGGGGATATGCAAAACCTAATGTTTGGTCCTGTCCGTTGTACGAAAGATCACAAACCCAAACATTTATGTATTTCGAAGGATCCCACCCATCAACACCGCCTCGAGACGTGAACTTCATGTTGTTGTTGATTCCTTGATTGGTACCCCAACTAGGTACTGTAGTAGTTGCTCTATTAATTCCGTTCGTTGGCTTTCCATCAGGATCCTTATCGGCGAGTACAAATTTTATTTTCGTATCACCGGCCCTTGGTTTAAAAATAGCCCGAATATTTGTGGTGTCAGCGTTTCTCTTGCGAAAATCTGCATTTAATACTTCTATTTGATTAAACACAAGACTGTCTTCAACGTTTTCCAAGGCGTTCGAATACAAAATGTGAAAAACCACGGGTACTACGAAAACACTATCAAAAGAATAGGTCGTATCTCTAATTTGCTTTTTTCTCTTTTCTATGGTTTTACCTTGTGCTACGATTTGCACATACTGCTTATCGTAGGCGTTTTTGAATCCCGGATACTTGTTTTCCAAGTGCTCAAGAACAGCGGTATGGCCACAAGGATCCACAAAAGTTTCCTGCTTCTGCTGTGCACTCAGCGTGGTAGAATAGGCAAAAACGAATAAAAGCGCGACTAACTTGTACATTTATCTTGCAAGAAACAAATTATTATCCGTAACAACGGCAAAAACGCCCTAGTAAAAAGGGTAAATGAGTAATAAATGACGCTTACTGGTTGTCGCGCCATTCATAAACCCATTGCGATTGGATCATTTCTAAATGTCCTTCGTTGCACTCTTCGCGGGAATCGACAAATTCTGGGATTTCGAGTACCCATTCTATGAGTTCCGTAAAACGAATTCGGTAAATTTTATCTTCTCCGAAGTCATCGCCAAATCGTTCGTAAAGTTTCATGGCGACATCTTCGTGATCTTTCCAATGTATAGGCAGTTCCATAATGTTTATTTATTTTGGGTTTTTTTCGTTACAAAAAATCGACTTAATGTCCTATAATACCACTTTGGTCTGGGACCATAACCACGAGGTCGCCACCATTTTGATCTATTTTGCATTGGCAAGCCAAACGGCTATTAAATCTTGGATTTCTCGCCCTATCTACATATTCTTCTTCACGATCGCTAATTTCAGGCAAGTCGTCTTCACCCTGCTCTATATAGACATGACAGGTACTACAGCCACAAACTCCGCCACAATTATGGTTAAGTTGGATTTCATTATCGAGCGCAACATCTAAGATGCTTTCTCCTGGGAAAATTTCGGCCTCAACCGACTTTTTCCCTTTTTCTTCGAATAAAAAGGTAATTAAAGGCATAATTAAGTGCAAATATAACACCATGAAAACCGTTTTGTTGGAACATTCGATTAAGCTCTTATTGTGCTTGTTTATACAATAAGGCTTATTTTTGCGTCGCGTTATGAATTTCGAACTATCCGAAGAGCACTTAGCCGTTCAACAAGCCGCTAGAGATTTTGCCCAAACAGAATTATTACCTGGCGTTATTGAGCGCGATGAACACCAAAAGTTCCCAACTGAACAAATCAAAAAGATGGGCGAGCTTGGCTTTATGGCCATGATGGTTGATCCCAAATGGGGAGGCGGAGGAATGGACACCATTTCTTATGTGTTGGCTATGGAAGAAATCTCCAAGATTGATGCCTCTGCATCGGTTTGTATGAGCGTTAACAACTCATTGGTTTGTTGGGGCATAGAAACCTTCGGAACAGAAGAGCAAAAAGAGCGTTACTTACGTCCTTTAGCAACCGGACAAGCCATTGGGGCTTTCTGTTTGTCTGAGCCAGAAGCGGGAAGCGATGCCACAAGTCAGCAAACTACCGCCTTTGATCAGGGCGACCATTACTTATTAAATGGTACTAAGAATTGGATTACCAACGGTAATAGTGCAAGCTATTATTTGGTTATTGCTCAAACCGACGTTGAAAAAGGATATAAAGGCATCAATGCCTTCATCGTTGATAAGGCTTGGGAAGGCGTTGTAGTAGGTAAGAAAGAAGATAAATTAGGTATTCGCGGAAGCGATACCCACAGCATCATGTTCCAAGATGTTAAGGTTCCTAAAGAGAACCGCATCGGAGAAGATGGTTTCGGTTTCAAGTTTGCGATGAAAGTATTGAGCGGAGGTCGTATTGGAATCGCGGCACAAGCCTTAGGAATTGCTAGCGGCGCCTACGAACTATCCATAAAATATTCTAAAGAGCGCAAGGCATTTGGTAAGGAAATTATGCACCACCAAGCCATTGCGTTTAAATTGGCCGATATGGCCACCGAAATCGAAGCTTCACGTATGTTGTGCCTTAAGGCCGCTTGGTTAAAAGATCAGCATTTGAACTACGACCGTGCTAGTGCCATGGCCAAACTTTTTGCTTCCGATACGGCTATGAAAACCACTGTTGAAGCGGTTCAAGTACATGGTGGGTATGGATTTGTAAAAGAATATCACGTGGAGCGTTTGATGCGCGACGCAAAAATTACTCAAATTTATGAGGGAACCTCAGAAATCCAACGTGTGGTTATTTCCCGCGATGTTTTGAAGTAAAACCTTTTTAATATTATAATTAAAGGCCGTCTCTTAATCCGAGACGGCCTTTTTTGTGTCTTTGA
>CAMBBZ010000014.1 GCA_945863965.1 Chitinophaga pinensis
TTATTACCATGAGAAAGGGCCCTCTTTGCGGAGGGCCCTTAACTCTATATACGTGTAATTATTAATTAGACCCATCCGTATTTTCCGGAGGGGTATCGTTAAAGTCAGCATCATTTACTTCTGAATTATCCGGTTTAGGGGCTTCAGGAGCGGTGCTGTTAGAATCTTGGACGTTGTTCTCACTCACTTCCGTATTGACTGGTGTTTCTTCGGTAGGTGCGCTTATTTTGGCATTGCCTTGACTCATTTCAGAAACCTTAAATGATACTTCATCTTCGAGATAAGGTCGGGCGCCAATAATGCGCTCAATATCCGATTTAAAGATGATTTCTTTGGTGAGTAATTCCATTGCGATGGCCTCTACTTCTTTCTTTTTGTCTGTAAGCAGGTCAATGGTGCGTTGGTAAGCGGCATCGATCATACCGCGAACTTCCTCATCGATAAGTTCGGCAGTTTTCTCAGAGTAGGGTCTTTGGTAGCCGTATTCGCCTGTAGGGTCATTAAAGCTAACCTGCCCTACTTTCTTACTCATTCCATAATGGGTAATCATTCCGTAGGCAAGTTTTGTAATACGTTCCAAATCGTTTTGAGCGCCCGTAGACACTTTATCAAAGAAAATTTGTTCGGCAGCTCTTCCCCCAAGGGTCATACTCATACTATCGAGCAATTGCTCGGTGCGATACAGGTATTGTTCTTTAGGAAGATATTGGGCATAACCTAATGCGGCAACGCCTCTAGGAACGATAGATACTTTTAAAAGGGGATCGGCAAATTCCAGGAACCAACCAGCAACGGCATGACCGGCTTCATGATATGCGACGATTTTCTTTTCTTCGGGGGAAATAATCTTATTTTTCTTTTCCAATCCACCAATAACGCGATCAATGGCATCTTGGAAATCGCTCATTTCCACCAATTCTTTATTGCGTCGGGCTGCAATAAGTGCGGCTTCATTGCAAACGTTCGCTATTTCAGCACCTGCAAAACCAGGGGTTTGAAGGGCTAGTTTATGGGCATCGACATCGGAGCTTAATTTGATAAGCGGGCGTAAATGTACTCCGAAGATTTGCTCGCGGCCTACGATATCAGGACGGTCAACACTAATTTGACGGTCAAAACGACCTGGTCGCATCAAAGCGCTATCAAGAATATCGGCACGGTTGGTAGCAGCTAGAATGATTACACCTCCATCGGTTCCAAATCCGTCCATTTCAGCAAGGAGTTGGTTTAGGGTGTTTTCACGTTCGTCATTAGAGCTTTGAATATGGTTTTTACCACGGGCACGGCCGATGGCATCAATTTCGTCTATAAATATAATTGAGGGTGCTTTTTCTTTGGCTTGCTTAAAGAGATCGCGCACACGACTGGCGCCGACACCTACAAACATTTCAACAAAATCTGAACCCGATAAAGAGAAAAAGGGAACACCTGCCTCTCCGGCTACCGCTTTCGCTAGCAATGTTTTTCCCGTTCCTGGAGGGCCTATAAGCAAGGCTCCTTTCGGAATTTTACCTCCTAAATTGGTATATTTCGTTGGGTTTTTTAGGAAATCTACGATTTCCATCACTTCTTCTTTGGCTTCTTCAAGGCCGGCTACGTCTTTGAATGATACGTTAACCTTGGTATCTTTATCGAATACTTGGGCACGGGCACGTCCAATTGAAAAAATATTAGGACCGCCACCGCCGCCGCCACCGCCCATGCGTTTGCTCATTAAGTTCCAGAAAATTAGGAATATGGCAATAAAAAAGATCCATTGGAATAACTGTCCAAAAATATCGCTGTGGCTTTCGTATTTGATGACTAATTTATTGGGATTTTCGATTTGCTTTTTTAAGTCTTGTACCTCGTTATTGAAGTAGCTTTTTTCGATTTCAAAACTAAAATTAGGTTCGGTTTGGCCGAACATGTCTTGTTTCCGTTTATTTTTAGTGTACTCTTTGCGACCTGCGGCATCCATGGTAAGATACACTTCAAGGTAGCGATCGTTAACCAGTTTAAGCTCTTTTACATCGCCTTTCACAATCATTTCGCGCACTTCATTCCAATGGGTGCTTTGACCTGAACTTTGCGGTAAGAAATTTAAGGCAAGGAATACAATGAATAAGATGCCGTATATCCAATAGTGATTGAATTTAAAGCCATTGCCGGGTTTAAAACCACCGGATTTTTTTTCGTTAGGGTTTTTTGGTGTGGGACTCATTCGTTAATTCAAAAAACTTCATTTAGAAGGTGGACAAAATTAGGGTATTCCAATCAAAAGAACGGACTGGTTGCGATAGGAGATAATAAATAATTGATAGACGTTAGGATGGGAACGATTTTAAGATTTCACCTAAGGCGAAAATATCGTCGTATCGGTTATACAAAGGAGCTGGTGCTAAGCGAATTACGTTGGGTTCGCGCCAATCGGCAATAACGCCTTTAGCGGTTAAGTGATCGAAAAGCGCTTTGCCATTTTCTTTGATTAAAATGGATAATTGAGCCCCCCGTTCGTCGGGATTTTTTGGGGTAATAATTTCAAAAGAAATTCCCGCGTGGTGCTCTTGAACGTGGTTTATTACATACTCGAGATAAGCAGTAAGTTTTTTTGATTTTTCTCTAATTTTTGTGATGCCGGCTTTATGAAAAATTTCTAGTGACGCGGCATGGACGGCCATTCCAAAAACGGGGGCATTAGACATTTGCCAGCCCGCGGCGCCCGGTTCTGGAATGAAGCCACGTTTCATTAAAAAACGTTGGTCTTCTTTATGACCCCACCAACCGGCAAACCGAGGAGTTTTTTCGTTCATGCAGTGTTTTTCATGAATATAAATGCCGGAAACGTTTCCAGGTCCTGAGTTCAGATATTTATACGAACACCAAGCGGCAAAATCTACGTGCCAATCGTGCAGTTGTATGTCTACATTTCCAGCCGTATGCGCCAAATCGAATCCGGCTAATGCACCCACTTGATGGGCTTTGGCGGTGATGCTTTTGATATCAAATAATTGACCGGTATAATATTGTACTCCGCTAAAAAAGACTAAAGCGAGTTCGTTCTTATGGTCTTCGATGCACGCGAGAATGTCTTCGGTTCGTAGGGTATGTTCTCCGTTGCGGGGTTTGATTTCTATAACGGCATCGTCGTAGTTAAATCCGTGAAATTTAACTTGACTTTCAACGGCATACATATCGGAGGGGAAGGCACCGGCCTCCATGATTATTTTGTACTTCTGTTGGGTTGGTCTGTAGAAAGAGACCATTAAAAGGTGCAGGTTAACCGTAAGTTGGTTCATAACCACTACTTCGTGTTCTTTCGCGCCTACGATTTCAGCGCTGTGAGCGGATAAAAATTTATGATAGTGGAACCATGGTTTTTTGCCGTGAAAGTGTCCTTCGACGCCAAATTTTGCCCAATCCTCCAGTTCCGAATCAAGGGCCTGTTTTGCCGTTCTGGGTTGCAATCCCAATGAATTTCCGCAGAAGTACAATAAAGTTTCCCCCGAAACATTGGTTGGAAAATGGAACCATTGGCGGAAATCTTTGAGCACATCGTGTTCGTCGAGTTGGTGGGCAAAACCTCTGGAATATTGGAATGTCATAGAAAGACACAAATTTAGGTTTAATTTTGCGTTTGAAAGTCACACAAATCACAAAGAAAATTAGTCACTTGAGTCGTCAAACGCTCTTAGACTGTAATGGATTTAGTTTTGAAAATTGAAGAAGAAATCAAACAGGATAAATTCCGTTCGAACGCGCACAAAGCGTTGGTGAATGTGATGTTCACCCATGCTTGGATTTCTGATCGGTTTCGCGAGGTTTTCAAGAACCATCAGTTAACTGCGCAACAGTACAATGTGTTGCGAATTCTACGTGGCGGATTTCCTGAGGCTATGAATCCAAATCAAATTAAAGCCGTAATGATTGATAAAAATCCGGATTTGACCCGTTTGTGTGATCGATTATTGGGTTTGGGATATATTGAAAGGTGCATTCATGATACCAATAAGCGCAAGATAAATATCCGCATTAACGATAAAGGACTTGATATTTTAACGCAGATTGATCCGGTTATGGATGCGTTACAAACGAATAGTTTTGGTTTGAGTGAGGCAGAAGCCGCACAATTGAGTGATTTGTTGGATAAGCTTAGGGCTTCATAGGTCGCTTACTAACCCACGTGAGTCCGTCGCGAATGGGCAAAAGCGTTACCATTAGATCGGGAAATTGCTGTAAATGGGAGTTAAACGCGTGCATATTTTGGGTATCGGGGTCGTTTTCACCTTGGACCACCTTTCCGCTCCATAAGGTATTGTCGAAAATCATGACGCCATTGGGACTTAGCCGTTCCAAACCCAATTCGAAATAGGTGCGGTAGTTGTGTTTATCGGCATCGATGAACATTAAATCTACATGATTTTCTTGGTGCATAAGGGTGGCGGCCTTACCTACTTTCCAATTAACCCGTTCGCCAAGGGGGTAATCTTTCCAAAATTGCTGGCATTTGTAAGCGATTTCCGCATCGGCTTCGATGCTGGTAATTTGACAAGATTCGGGGGCGTTTTCAGCCAAGCAATAGGTAGCATAGCCGGTGAAAGTGCCAATTTCTAAAATTCTTTGAGGTTTAAGGATGTGCACGGTTTGGGCTAAAAAGCGCCCTTGTAGGTGTCCGCTGAGTTGTCGGGGATTGACGGTTTTTCGCCACGTATAATGGGTTAGTTTTTGCAAAACTTCGGGTTCCGAAGAACTGTAATTTTCGCAATATTGGTGGGTTTGGTTCTGCCAATCGGGATGCATAACGATTCTTTCACAAATGTGGACTTGTTTTATTGAAATAAAAACATATTTTCGCGAGAAATAAGGATAAAACTATGTATTGGACACTAGAATTGGTAAGTTATTTGGATGATGCCCCATGGCCTGCAACCAAAGACGAATTAATCGATTATGGGATTCGCTCGGGTGCTCCCTTGGAGGTAATTGAAAATCTTCAAGAATTGGAAGACGACGGCGAACCCTATGAGAGCATTGAAGAGATTTGGTCTGACTATCCAACAGACGACGATTACTTCTTCAACGAAGACGAACTTTAAGCATTATTCATAAGGAATCTCATAGTCGTTATCGACAGAGATTCCTTTAATATGCAAAAGCTGTTCCACTACGATTTTTCTTAGTGCATCGATATTATTGCGCTCAGTTGCCGAAATAAAAACGGCTGGTGCGTTCTCCTTCATGATCCAACTTTGTTCAAATTGTTCAAGGTTCAATCCGGTTTGACCGACAAAAAATTCGTCGGTATCACGGTATGCATCGATTTTATTAAAAATTATGATTTCGGGTTTATGTCCGCAACCAATGGCGTATAGGGTTTCCTTAACGGATAACATTTGTGCTTCAAAGTTGGGATTCGAAATGTCTACGACATGAATAAGTAAATCGGCCTCGATAGCTTCTGACAAGGTGCTTTTGAAACTTTCCACCAAAAGGGTAGGCAGCTTGCGTATGAATCCAACCGTATCGCTAAGTAAGACCATTACGGGTGCTTTCATTTCATTTGGATGCGGCAATGCGATTTTCCTAACGGTTGAATCGAGGGTAGCAAATAATTTATTTTCTACGAGAACGTCAGACCTAGAGAGGAGGTTCATAACCGTGCTTTTCCCGACGTTTGTATATCCCACGAGTGCGGCCCTAAATTCGCCTTTGCGGCTGGCGCGTTGGGTTAAGCCTATTTTTTCTATGTGTTTGAGTTTTTCGGATAGTAATGAAATTCGATTACGCAAGGCTCTTCTATCGGTTTCAATTTCTGTTTCACCGGGTCCCTTCATACCGATACCGCCCTTTTGCTTGCTTAAATGCGTCCACAAGCCTGTTAAGCGAGGCAGCATGAAGATACTTTGTGCGAGTTCTACCTGTGTTTTGGCTTGACCGGTTCGGGCATTATTGGCGAAAATATCGAGAATCAGGTGGGTTCGGGATAATACTTTAGTTTCGGGTAGGGCATTTTCAATATTCCGGACTTGTGCAGGGCTCAATTCGTCGTCGAAAAGAGCCATGTCAATTTCATGCGATTTGCAATACTCTGCAATTTCTTCAATTTTCCCTTTACCTACGTATGTTTTGGGGTGTGGGTGATCTAAATTCTGAATAAATCTTTTTTTGGGAATCGCACCAGAGGTGCGCGCCAGCTGTTCCAATTCATCGAGGTACTCGTTGATATGAATGGCTTGGCCTTGAAGTTGGACACCGATAATAACGGCGTATTCGATTTTTTTATGATTGGAATGCAATGTTTTTTGTTTCAAAATTACCACTTATTTGGCGTTATGGGACTGAAGTGTGAATTTTGAATGCCGTGAAAAATTGGTTTGGAATCTTGTGTGTGGTCTTTTTCCTGTTAAACGGACGCACAAATGCGCAATTTTACGCGCTATCCAATAAACCACAACTTACCCAAAAGAAGCATTTTTACCATACTGTAGTTGGCGAAAATCAATTAGGGCTGTACACGGTTAATTATACCAACGATTACTTTGCGGGTGGATTTAGTTTGGAACATTACGACCGCGAACTAGGTTTTCAAGACGACCGGGTTTTTAACCTCCCCAAACAGGTATATATATTAGATATGTTCTTAGCGGATACACAGATTTTTTGGGTTAGTGTTATTCGTAAAAGACGCGAACCCCTAAGGTTGTATTTAAATCAGATCGGGGTAGGATTAGAAGGAGCTGTCGTTTCGAATTTTCTAGGATATTTACCTGTAAAACATTGGAATCCCGACGATATAAAGTTTGCCTATTCTAAAGAAAATGGGCAATGGGCGGTGTCGGTTCTTTCTGATGTTGGGGGAAATAAAACGGCATTGTGGGTGCAAGTGCGTGATTTGAACGGCTCTTTGCAGCGGCAATATTTGGATACCTTAGACGAGCGATTGGCATTAGTCGCCTTTACGCATTTTGGTTTGGGGGCAAGCAAGGAGGTTTTAGGTTTGTTGCGGGTTTTAAAACCAAGATCTGTATTCAATTCCCAACAAAAAGAACAACAAGTTTTTGTTTTTCGGGGCAGTAAGGTTGAAAGCGGATTTAGAGAATGGCGATTGGCTGCTCAAGTGCAATCTGTCGAAATGATTTATGATGCTTTTTTATCGCGGTGGTTGCTATGCGCTTTGGTTGGTGAGGGACAACGAGAAAGTAACGGATACAGTTTGTGGTGGCTTGTCGATACACAAACGGGGTATCAACAGTACGATGGGTTCTTTACCGATATGCAGGCCAAGATTTTGGATGGAGACATGCGCGCTAAAAAACGCAGAAATCCCATGAATTACGTTATTAGAAGGGTGGTGCCTCAGCAAGACGGTGGGGGCGTTTTGCTCTTGGAACGGTACATAGAATTAAAGCAGTTAGAAACTTTTTATATTAATGGTATCCCACAAACCGCTACTAAGGTATTATATAATTACAACGAAATAGGGGCCTTGTTTTTTGATTCCTCGGGAATTTGTGATACGATTTTGCGGGTCAACAAAGAACAAACCGCCGCGCCCGCAACGGCTTATCTATTAGGTTTTGGCTCTTTTGTTTGCGAAAATGGCATACACCTTGTTTACAACGATGATATTTCTAAGAACAATGAAATTAAAGAGGTGATTTTACGACCTGATTACGCGATTGAAGAACATCTGTTATTAAATTCAGATAATTTTTATAATGTGGTGGTTCCTTTTGACGGGATAGAATCGGAATATTGTACTTTTACGCTTCCGTTGTTGCGAGACAAACAATGGTTTTGGATGCAAGTTAAAAACCGTGATTAAATTTATTTACGACAACCGAATTACGCAATTAGTTACCCTGCTTTTTTGGGTGATAGGTCTGCGTTTGTTATTGTTTTACTCGGCAGGCACTCCCGAATATAGCGGTATTCAAAGAGGGTTGTTTCGGGTTATTTTGGAGGGGGTAAATGGATTCGTGTGGCTGTCATTTTGGTTGTCGACAGCCCTAATTCTGCTTCAAGGCCTTATGCTGAGTCAAATTGCATGGGATTATAACATTGCCGATAAGCCCGGATACAGTATTTTGTTTTTTTATGGGACGTTAACGGCTCTTTTTGGGAGTAGTTTACAAATGAATTATGTGATTTTAGGCAGTATGTTTTTACTGTTGGGTCTATGGTTCCTTTATCGATATTTAAAAGGACAATATAAGCGCGGAGATTTATTTGCATCGGCCTTGTTTATGGGAGTTGGGGCTTTAAGTGTCCCGGAGTTTTTTTGGTCCACGGTGTTTTTATTAGTCATTGTGTTGATTTTTAAAACGACCGAGGCAAGTGAAGTTTTTGTGATTGTTTTTGGGGTATTGATGCCGTATTATCTTATTTCCAGTATTGGTTATTTGGTTTCGACTACCCTAAATTTTAAAACGGTATTGTTGTTATGGAATGTGCCTATTCAAGCCCATGATTTCAATGTGCCTCGCTTGGATTGGACGGTCATTATTAATTTGATATTAGTGGCTCTGTTTGGGGTGTTTAAAGTCTTTGGAAGCTATTATCGGTATAATGTAGAATCGCGTCGAAGTCGATTGGCTATGGGCGTATTTGCCTTGTTTGTTTTGGTAGTTTGTGTTTTGAAATACGAAGAGTATGCGAACTTTTTCATGTTGTTGAGCGTGCCATTGAGTATTTATACCTCTAATGTATTTCAAGCGGAACGGCATTCGGTGTTGTTCAAGATTCTGTTTTACGGCTATGTCTTTTTTGCTGTTGCCTACGGATTTTGGTAGTCGTGATTGACAGGTTCTAGGAGGAGCGGCATTCGGTGTTGTTCAAGATTCTGTTTTACGGATATGTCTTTTTTGCAGTTTCCTACGGATTTTGGTAGTCTTCGTTCGTCGAAACTCGCAAACAAAAAATGCGGCATCGGGGTTATTACTATATGAGTCTAAAACCGATTTATCAAACCATTAAAACAGTAGTGTACTTTTTGTGTGTTTTGGGCGGTTTAAGCATGGCTCCTTCTGCGTGTTCGCAGTCTGCACCGAAGGAAGAACGCCGTTCTTTGGATTCCCCCGAAAATAAAAAAAATATGACAATCAACCATAATAACAATCCGTTTTCTATTGTAAAAACCGAGGCGGAATGGCGGGAACAATTAGGCCCGGAGGCCTATCGGGTTTTGCGTGAAAAAGGAACTGAGCGACCCTTCACAAGTCCATTTGAGACGGAGTGGGAGGCGGGTATTTATGTGTGTAAGGGCTGTGGAACGGAATTATTTGAATCTAAAACTAAGTTTGATGCAGGTTGTGGTTGGCCTAGTTTTTATCAAGCAGTAGACAAAACGGCGGTAAAAGAAATCGTTGACAAAACGCATGGAATGACTCGTACAGAGGTGGTATGTGCCGCTTGTGGGGGGCATTTAGGGCATGTGTTCAATGATGGATATGGGCAGCCCACGGGTCTGCGATATTGTATCAATGGTGTTTCTTTGGGATTCAAGAAAAAAGAGGAATAATTCGCTTCAAGCCCCCTTATTTTAGTAACTTGCTGCCTTTTGAGATGAGCGGCAATAAACTATTTTTACTAGACGGCATGGCCTTGATTTACAGGGCTTTTTTTGCATTTGCAAAGAATCCCCGAATTACAAGTAAGGGCTTAAATGCCAGTGCTATGTTTGGATTCACCAATACCTTGTTGGATATCCTGAATAAGCAAAAGCCTACCCATATTGCGGTGGTTTTTGATACCGATAAACCCACCCAGCGGCATATTGAATTTGAAGCGTACAAGGCCCAACGGGAACCTATGCCGGAAGACTTGCGTAAGAGTATTCCCTATATTTTTGAGATTTTAGCGGGGTTTCAAATCCCGGTTTTGACCTTAGACGGTTATGAGGCCGATGATATTATTGGTACGTTGGCGTGGCAGGCTCAGGATATGGAAGTGTTTATGATGACACCCGATAAAGATTTTGGTCAGCTCGTTAAAGAAAACGTGTATATCTATAAGCCGGGCCGCATGGGCAACCCCGATGAAATTTTAGGCGTTGAGGATATTTTGAAGAAATGGGAAATACAGCGTGTAGATCAGGTAATTGATATTTTAGGATTGTGGGGTGATGCGGTTGATAATATACCAGGAGTTCCGGGGGTGGGCGAAAAAACGGCCAAGAAATTAATTCAAGAATACGACAATGTTGAGGGTGTTTTGGCTCATACGCATGAGTTGAAAGGGAAAATGAAGGAAAAGTTCGAGGCGTTTACTGAGCAAGCCCGCGTTAGTCGTCGCTTGGCAACTATCGATACGATGGTTCCGATTCATACCGAAATTGATGCATTTCTGCGCAAAGAACCCGATGCCAATAGATTAAAAGCCGTTTTTCAGGAATTGGAATTTAGGACCATGGCCAATCGTGTTTTTGGAACTACTAGTACTCCTTCCGGCCCTGCTGCGATTCCTGCGGTTTCCGCATCTGGACAAACTGACCTATTTGGTACAGCCGTTTTTGATGCTGAAGCGACAGAAGAGACGCCGGCTCCTATTTTTAAAACAATGAACGATGTGGCGCATGAGTATCGTACGTTATTAACAGATACGGATGTGCTCGAGGTGGTAGCTGAAGTGTTGCAAGCAGAGGCCTTTTGCTTTGATACGGAAACCACTGCTTTGGATTTATTTGAAGCAGAATTGGTAGGGGTGTCTCTTACGTGGAAAGCCCATCAAGGGGTTTATATTCCTATTGATTCCAATAAGGAGCGTGCCTTGGAGCAGGTCGCTTTATTGCGGCCTTTATTCGAACATACGAATTTGAAAATTGCACAAAACCTAAAGTTTGACTTGGGGATTTTGCAAAAATATGGACTACAGATAGAAGGACCGTTTTTTGATACCATGCTGGCGCATTATTTACTTGAGCCTGATCAGCGTCACAATATGAAAGTACTGTGTGAGCAATATTTGAATTATACACCTATCCCAATTGAGCAATTAATTGGTGAAAAAGGCAAAAAACAGGGTTCTATGCGCGATGTTTCCATTGAGGAAGCCACGCAATACGCATCGGAGGATACTGATGTTACATTTCAGCTCTACGGAATCCTAAAAAAGGAATTGGAGGATAAGTTTTTGTTACGTGTATTTGAAGATATCGAGGTTCCCTTGGTTCGTGTGCTGAGTAGGATGGAAGGAGAGGGTGTTTGCATCGATGTGCCTTTTCTGAATGCGTATAGTAAAGATTTACACGAGCAGGTATTGGTGGAGCAAGCCCGTATTTTCGAGACCGCGGGAATGCAATTCAATATTGCCTCTCCTCAACAGGTAGGTAAGGTGTTGTTTGAGCATTTGAAGTTGAGCGATAAACCTAAAAAGACGAAGACAGGACAGTATCAGACCGACGAAGAAACCCTATTGTCGTTACAAGGAAAGCATGCCTGTGTGGATCACATCTTACAATTTCGCACCCTGCAAAAGTTGAAAAGTACGTATGTGGATGCCTTACCTGAAATTGTGAATGCGGTAACAGGTCGGGTACATACTAGTTTTAATCAAGCGGTGGCGGCCACTGGCCGTTTGAGTTCGCAAAATCCCAATTTGCAAAATATTCCCATTCGAACGGATTTAGGACGGGAAATTCGAAAGGCCTTTGTGCCTTCGTCGTCTGATCGGGTATTAATGAGTTCGGATTATTCGCAAATAGAATTGCGCATAATTGCACATATTGCCAAAGATCCGGGTATGATTGAGGCCTTTAAACAGGGAATCGATATTCACACAGCCACAGCCTCTAAGGTTTGGGGTGTGCCTATCGAAGCCGTTGATAAAGAAATGCGCCGGAAAGCCAAGACGGTTAATTTTGGTATTATTTACGGAATTTCTGCTTTTGGGTTGAGTCAGCGGGTGCAGATTCCTCGATTTGAAGCTAAGGAAATCATCGACAACTACTTTGAACAGTTTCCAGGGGTTAAGCGCTATATGGACGATACGATTGCCTTCGCCCGTGAACATGGTTACGTTGAAACCATTTCAGGAAGGCGCCGGAATATGCGCGATATCAATAGTAGAAATGCCAATATTCGCGGTTTTGCAGAACGAAACGCCATTAATGCACCCATACAAGGAAGTGCAGCGGATATGATAAAAATTGCTATGATTCGTATAGACGATTGGTTGCAACAATCCGATTTAGATACCCGAATGATCTTACAGGTGCATGATGAATTGTTATTTGATGTTCCTAAACACGAGCTTGAGCTGGTACAAATCAAAGTCAAAGAAATTATGGAATCGGCACTGATTTTAGATGTCCCTGTGCTAGTAGAATCGGGAACGGGAGCCAATTGGCTTGAAGCGCATTAATTCCAAAAGTGCCAGATGAATCCGAATCGGAATCGATCCGGTTGAATGGGGTAATTTAGGGTGCTTTCGTAACGCTGATTGGCAAAGGGAAGTACCCACCAATGGTTTGCGTGTTCATATTTTAAGAAAAAATCTACGGTTCTGATACGACCGCTGAAATAAACATCGAGTAAGGGATAATTGCCTAGCGTGATGTTTTGGGAATTGGCGTAAAACTGCCGATTGTCGGCACGGTATTGATACGCTTGGGCTTTCGACACATACGATACGTCAAATCCTAAACGATAAATCAGGGCTTTTGAGAACGCATTATTTTGATAGCTCAATCCCAAGCGGGAAAATAAATGTGGTAAGCCCAGATTATCCCACTCTTTGGCATTATTGCTTTGGGCGTGGGCCGATGCCACGAACATCCAATGTTTAGGGGTGGAATAGCGGAAATTTAAGGTACTTTGAATGTAGGCATACGGCTGGAGTATACTCGGGGTGGGATTGTAGAGGGATCGAACCTCGCCTGTGATTTGTCCGGCTTGCAGTTCTGCCCCTAATTCTAGATTTTGGCTGCGGTACGCATAGCGGCCGCCTACATTATGGTGCACAATGCGATGATCGGGAATTAATTTCCCTCGAAAATCAAAATGATTACTGAGGAAAAAGGTGTGAAATAAGTTGGGTACCTGTTGTTGACTTTGAACATACACATCTAAGGTAGCCGAGTCGTTTAGACGTTGTTGTGCCCGTATTTGGAGGTCGTAGGTATTTTTTAAATAGCCGCTTTGATGTTGCTGAAACAGCAAAATTAGATGGCGTTGCGCTTGTTTCAGTTGGGCTCTTATTTGATATCCGTGTGATCCAAGAACGCGCTCTTGTTGTAGGGTATCGAACAATTGGGTGCGCAGGTGGGCATGTTGGTAGCGGTAGCCTGCTTCGAAACTTAGAATTCCGATTTTTTGGGTGTCGGTATAGCCCCAGCCGAGTTGTTGTAAGCCATAGCGCAGTGAAGTACTATCGTCGACTTTATTAGGATTGAACCCAAAAGCGCTGCCATAATATTCCACGTCGCGGCTTTTATCGGAATACGTAAATCGGTCGTTTTGATAATCGAAACCCTGCCAAATAAAATTGCGTTTTTGCTTACTTAAAAAATAACGTTGTTGAAAGCGGTGGGCGGTATTCGATAGAAAGGATTCGGCGTTTGGGAGTCGGGGCACGTAAATCCCAAAAGTTCTAAGAATGGGCGTTTCGGATATGTTTTCGGTGGTGCCGTAAAAAAGGGTGTCGTTGGCAAATCCGCCATTTTCAAGCCGGCGGTTTCTATTCCATGATAGTATAATTTGTTGTTCGTAGCGGCCATTTTGGGAAATAAAATGGCTGCCTAATCCGAGATTACGCAACAAATTATCTTGGGTGGACCCCGTATACATATCTTGATTGAGGATGGATCGATAATGCAGGGCTACGTTCCAGGTGGGAGAGAAATTTTGGGTGTGCAAGGCTTCTAACCCAGTTAGGGATCCTGCGCCTTGTGAATATTGGAATCGGGTGTAGGGTTGTCCAACTTTATGAAAATCGAATTGATTGGGATTTATGGTAAAGGCATCGGCTAAGGGCAATCCGAGGGTGAAACCACCTTTGTAGGATTGGTGGTTGAGAATGAGTTGCGGAGACCCTGGGGTTCCCAAGTCAATAATAGGAATGGCGCTACGCTGAAATTGGGTATAGCGGTGGTTGAGTAATAATTGGGTATCGCTGAATCGCAGGGTGTCCGTTTTGAACCAATGATTGGATGCAGAAATAGATTTTGGATAAAGTCGTGGTTTTAAGGGACGTTTTTGACTGGTGTCGCGTTGGGCAGAATCGCTGGAATTATTGGAATTGGGCGTCATATTTGGAAAAAGACTGCCACTAGTTCCAAAGGGCCGTGTTTGGGCTTGCGTAATATTCATTACGGCACAAAGTAGACCCATGGACCACCATAAAATGTGTTTATGAAGCGTACGAAATGCCAATTGACTACAAAAATGCGTATAAAAAACGACAGCCGAGAAGAATTTTTGATGAACCGCAGCCGAATGAACGACAACTGCATTTACCTTTGATGCATGTCGGGTTGGTTGATGCGTGGGTCTATTGTATTATGGTCATCTTCCAAGTTTTTGGTGGGAACGGGTATGGCGTTGGCGTTTTTGCCGCCTTTAGAAGGTCTGATTTGGTGTATAATCGGCGGGGTTGGCGGTTGTCTTGTATGGATTTTTGCGGGAAATGGCCTTCAGCAATTATGGGTCAAACATGTAAGCAAGGCCAAGAAAAAGGCCGTTTTTTCCAAGAAAAATCGCTTTTTGGTTAAGATTAGGTCTCGCGGCGGTCTTTGGTTAGTGGCGTTTTTAACGCCGTTGGTGTTGAGTATTCCGGTGGGCTGTTTATTTGCCAATACCTTAGAAAGCAATCCATATCGCGTGTTGCGCATTCAATCTTTATCGGTCTTGTTCTGGTCGGTCTTGATTTTTGGTTTTAAAGGTATTGCCGTCTACTTTAAAGCAAACTAGTCCGTGTTTCACGGGTGAAAATACCCATTATTATTAAATTAACGTTTAAAATGTTGTATTTTTCGGACGTATATGAATGAATCCGTGATGCGCCGCTGTGCGGCAGGGCTTTTTTGCCTTTTTGTTATTTGGGGAACTTCGTGTAAACGAAATCCTGTTTCTTGGGATGTGGATCAAACGGTACCACTTTTTCATACGAGCTTTTCATTAAACGACATAGATACCAAATACCTCAAATACGGGGTTTCTGACTCTGGTTATCGTTTGGAGTATGAAAATATTTTGTACTCATATCGAATCAATGATTTGCAGGTTACCGATACGGGGATAGATGCCTCGTTTAATTTGCGAAAATTGCGGTTGAACGATCAAGAAATTAAAAACACCGTTACGCTAGGAGAAATTAATCCGTTATTCCGCCTATTGGACGGACAATTAGCGAATGTTCCAGCGCAAGATCAATCCGATCTAGAACCAACAGATATAGATGCCTCTGCCTTTTTTGAAACGGCTACCTTAGATACGGGTTTTTTAGATATTAGTATATTAAACGACTTGCCGGTTAATATAAGTTTAATAGTTTTTGAATTGCGAAATTCAACGGATAATTCCTTAGTGGCTTCGGATTCGTTTCGTCAGATTAAACCGAATGGGGGCGTATCCTCCAAAACCATTGATTTGGCAGGTAAAACAGTTACTAAGAATTTAAAGGGTTCTATCAAGCGCTTGGTAACCGATGAAAGTGGTGTACCGGTTTTAATTAATGCCAGCAAAGGTTTAACGGTAACGCTTGGGGTAAGAAACTTGCGTCCTAGTTATGCCATCGCCGCGTTCCCTACTCAAGATGTAATCAGTCAAGATGAGGGTTTAACGCTCGATATGAATGGGGCCGAAATTAAATATTTTAAGGTGCGTACGGGCCGTTTGCGCATAAAAGTGGTGAGTACGATTCAGGAAAATATGAGCATGGTGCTCTCGCTTCCTGGAACTACTAAAGATGGGAAAGCGTTTTATCAAGAATTGTCATTGGCCGGTCCCGCTGGCAAGGGCGTTGCCACAACCGAACAGATTTACGATATGAGTGGTTTTTTACTCGATTTTAGGGGTAAAAATCCTACGGTTACCGATACGGTAAATACCTTTCACCAAATTTTACGCGTAACATTGGATAGTAGCGGTCGGAAACTTGCCGTTGGATTGAGTGACAGTATACGTTTGGAATATCGATTAGAAGGCATGAAGCCGGAGTATGCCATTGGTTATTTGGGTAATACTTTAAACAGAACCGGCTTGGATACGGTGGGATTTGAATTGTTCAAGGGTTTGGATGGGGATATGTCGTTCAAAGATGTAAAAATGGATTTTGTTTTCCGAAACAGTATCGGTTCGCAAGGGCGCATGAAACTGCATCATTTGAAAGGAATTAATCGGTTCAATCAACGAACTGAAGTATTAGACGCCGATCCTTTAAAGAGTTATATACAGGTCGGTAAGCCCGAATTTAAGCGAGATGCCTATACGGAAACGTCGTTTTCGTTAGGCGCATCCAATTCTAATATCAAATCGTTCTTAGAAGTATTGCCACAGGTATTGGAATACGACTTAGAAACAGAGGTTTCTCCAGGCGGTAATATTAATAATTATCAAGATTTCGTGTTCGATAATTCGAAGTTGGATGTAATTATGCGCCTAGATGTGCCCATTTCTTTTGCTTTTGGGGGATTGACCTTGCGCGATACGCAGTCGGTAAATTTTAATGAATTAGGCGATATGTCGCGGATTAAGAGCGCCACTATTTTCTTAGATATGATTAATTACTTCCCTTTAGACTTTGATATTGCCTTGCAAATGTTGGATAAAGATTTTAATTCTTTGGGATACTTTGACGTAGATCCGAATGGGGGTGTTCAACGAGGTAGTTTTGATGCCAACGGTCGGGTGGTCCAGCCTTCTGAAACAACTTTGCGCATTAAATTACCCAGAGAAAAGGTGGGGGCCTTGGTGAAAACGCAATACATAGGCTTGGTAATGAAGGTAAAAGGTACCGGACAAATGCAAAAGATTTATAATAATAGCAAGCTCGATATGCGGGCAAAAGTGCAATTTGAATATGAGATGCGCAATGATTAAGAAATTCGGTTTTTTGCTTGGATTGGGATTCATAAGTACCTCTACTTATGCCTCAGATACAATTGGCAGCGTGGTCTCTGAGCTAACGATGCGCCACCAATCGCATGCAATAACAACAGTTAAGTTGTTCCGCCCAATAGCTAGATTTTGGGCTGTTTCGGGTTCTAATACGGTGCCCTTGGCGCTGGCTTCGAAGTTCTTGACGGGCGGTTATATCAGCCCCGAGGAAATGAAAAAGTACGAGTCGAAGTTGCTCACTCAAAATCGTATGGGCTACCTTCAAGATATGTCCGTTTCGGTATATCCCTTTCCGGGTTTAACCGAATCCAACGATCAATTGGCCTTAAAGCAAATCTCGGTTGGAACGATGAGTTTGGGAGGTATTTCGTTCACCAAAGATGCATTTGGTATTGTTTTCAGGGGAAATACGCCCTATTTAGGCCAGCGGAAGGAGTTAGGTAGCAATAGTTTCATGCAGTTGCGCCAGCGGTACATAGATTTTGATTTTACGTTGCCCTTAAAAGCCGGTAATTGGTCGTTCTCAACCAAGGTGAAAATGTCGCAAGTACTAGATTTTCAACGGGCAGAAACGAACAATCTATTTTTAGAATCCGATAAAAACGCGGATTCTATTGTTCTCGGGGGAAATTTTTTCAGCCAGCAAACGGGTTATGACTTCTGGGGCACGGGTGTTGGATTCCAAATGGGTTTTGGCGCCTATCGTTTTGTAGGGGGAGGGGGGTTAAGCATTGAAGTATTCGATTTAGGGGTATTGTCGGTAAATGGGATTCAACGCCAGTCGCGTGGCTATGCATGGGAACAAGGCAATCTAAAACCGGGTGCTGAAATAAATTTAAATGATGTGAACATACAATCGGTAGGACTTACGGGAACGGATATTAAGGCAAGTAACTGGTTCGACAGGCAGCGCGATTCGGTAGAAGCCCGGTTGAATATTGAAGAAGGCGTGCAGCGAGGAACTGTTTTATCGCCTTTCATGGCGAGCATAAATTACAGCAATGCGCTATTCGGTGCTAAAATAACCGGATATCGAATTGGCGTAAAATATATTCACATGGTAGGCTTTACCCCCAGGTTTTCTGGCGAAATTCAATGGATTCCATTTAATGGACTTAGGTTGAATCACGGGGTTTCATTAGGAGGATTTGATACCTTCGATTTCAACAGTTCGCTTACGTTTGATGCGGGCAGGGTAAATGGTGAAACGTTAATGTGGTCTGTTTATTTGCGAGGTATCGAATCGTTTTTGGTACCTTCTGAATTTCACGGTGGTGGTATAGGCATTGAGGTTAATTACCCGTTTGGGAATTAAATCTAGGATTTCCTATGAATCGAAGGTGGTTCCAACACGAGACTTGAGGAATCTACTGTGTTTGATTTTGCTTTTTAAATCAACCTATTAGGTTTATTTGTTGAGTTTGAACCGTTCCTTTTTGAGTTTAAAAATCCATATTTCGCCAGTTTGGAACACGGGCTTTTCTTCGATTAAAGTATGGATGTAATGGTCTTGAGGGATTTCAAAATATTGATTTATTATGATATACGGTTGGGCCAGACTTTTCTCGTCGAGCTTGCTTTGAATAATTCCCACGCTTAAAATTTCCTCAAAATCAGGGGCCAAACGGATGCCTTGACGTTCTAAATAGTATAAAAGGGTATTGGGACTTGGGTCGAAGGCTACAATTAATTCGCCGCTTCCCATTTCACGATTGATAAACGCACGCGTAGCCTCCATGTCTTTGATATTGGGTACCACGTTCTGGCAATAATAATCGTTTTTGGTATACGTGGCATTGACTTGTTTTTTGGTGTGTCGGGCATGCACAATGGGGGAAACGAATAAACCAACAAGGGTTATGATGCCCACAACACCGCTGAAAATCATGCGCTGTTCTAAATGTTGTTTATAGATGTAAAGCATCATAAAAAACAAAAATGGGATGGCGGAAACAAAGTAATAATCGTGGTATCGGAATTGTCGGTTGAACAATATAAAAATGGATAGAAATCCCAAAAACAACCCAACGGAGATCCATCCCAATAAATCTAAATTCCGGAATTGTCGTTGGAGGGTGTATACCCAAACTAATAATAGTAAAATGATGAATTCCCGAGGGTAAATGCCATCGACCCAAGTGTTTAATGCGTAGCGGGAGTTCTCTATCAGTTCGGCGAAACTTTCTGGGGGATTTATTTGCTGTAAGAAATGCAGGTTATAGGAAATATCGGTCAAGAAACGGGCGTATCCGTACCAAATAGGGACCACCAAAACGGGAATTAACAAATGAACGATAAATCGTTTTTTGTGGGGAAATTCGGCTATTTTGAGTCGTTTTTGCATTAAAACGAGCAAAAAAAGCCCGATTATGGGTATTAAATAGGTTATTTTGATTAATGCGGCTAAACTGCTAAACAGGGTAAATCCGAGCAAAGATTTGCGCGGTTCGATTCCGTAGTAATATCGAAAAAATTGATACCAAGCTAAGAGGGAAAGCGATAGAGCCGGCACTTCAGGAAGGAAATTATTACTGTAAAAAATCAAGATGGGGGAAGAAACCCAAAGTATGTGAAATAAAATGCGGTGGGTTAATTTGGTGATGAAAAAACCGGCAATTTTCCATGCCGCATATTGTCCAGCAAAGAACAAAATTGCTTCAATCAATCGATAGAAAAACGGATTGTAATCAAAAATCTGGTAGCATAAGGCCGCGAAATAGGGGATAATGGGAAATTCCATTCCGGTGATTCCGTGCATGCTGCGATTTTCCATAACGCGCGGTTCGAAAAAATTCATCGATTCGCGGGCGTAATTCAAGGCAACACCCGCCCGATCGGCTTGGGCCCCTTGGTGCATTCCGAAAGGACCGTATTCGAAATATTGATTCAAACCAAAGTACGCGAAGAGTCCCAAAGCGAGGGTAAAGAAAATGAGATTTTCTTTTTTCTTATTCATCTAAATTGGTGTTTCGAATGATATAATGGGGTCTGTTTTTTACGTTGTCGCTCACGCGCCCGAGGTATTCTCCTAAAATGCCAATGCCGATTAGTTGGATTCCCCCGAGAAATAAAATACTGATTTGCATAGAGGTCCATCCGCGTTCGGTGTAACCAAAAAACTTTTGGTAAAGGGAATACACGATTAGTAAAAAGGAGGCGCCCGAGACTACGAAACCGGTAATGGTGGCCACTTTTAGGGGCCAAGTGGAGAAGCTACTGATGCCGTCGAGGGCAAAACGCATCATTTTTTTGTAGGTGAATTTGGTTTCTCCATGCATGCGTTCGTCGCGGTCGTACTCGATGGATGTTTGATTGAATCCAATCCAAGCAATTTGTCCGCGTATGTATTTGTGTTGTTCGGGCATGGTAACCAGAATATCTCGAATTTTCCGGTGTATAATTCTAAAGTCGCCCGTATCTACTGGGATTTCTATTTGGGTTATATTGGCCAATACCCGATAAAATACTTTGGCGGTTAACTTTTTCATGAAGTTTTCGCCTTTGCGTTTTCGGCGTTTGGCGTAAACTACCTCATAGCCGGTGAGTGCCTTTTCGTATAATTCGGGAATGCATTCTGGGGGATCTTGCCCATCGCCATCCATTACTACGATATATTGTCCGTTGGCGCGCTCAATTCCGGCGAAAATGGCCAATTGATGTCCAAAATTCCGTGAAAAGTCGATGTATTTCACGTAAGGGTATTCGCGGGCAATCATAAAAACGTGGGCAAGCGTTTTGTCTTTGCTTCCATCGTTTACAAAAATGAGTTCCGTTGTGAGTTTCATTTCCCCCAAAACATGGTGAATGCGATTGAAAAGCGCATTTACATTGTCTTCCTCGTTAAAGAGAGGCACAACTACCGATAATTGGATGATTTTGTCCGACACACAACAAAGGTATTTAATTTTGGATTAAGTAGATTTGCAATATGAAAGGCAGTTTTTTAAACCTTAGGTCTACTTTTATGTGGATCGTACTTGGAACCACTTTGGTTTTAGGTTCTTGCACGGGAAATACAACAGAATCCGAAGAGTTCGTTACGGAAACGGCAATTACGGAAACCGCAAACACAGAAGCCATGAGCAGCGAAACCGAGCCGGCACAATCGAAGGCCCAGTTTTTTGATGCCAAAATTGCAGAAAATAAGTTAACGGTGGTTGATTTTTATACTACATGGTGCGGTCCGTGCAAACGCATGGAACCTTTCATTAAGGAAGTCAAAGCGGAAAATTCGGATATTAATGTGTTGCAGGTTGATGCTGAGGCCTATATGGAAATTTCCCAGCGTTATAACTTAGAGGGTTATCCGACGTTAATATTTTTCAAAGGCGGACAAGTGGTAGACCGTGCTTTGGGATATATGGACAAAGAGGGCATCATGCAGTTTGTAAATCGATTGAAGTAGTGTGTTTTTGTGGTTAACTTTTGGAAAAGTTACACTACTTTGTTTTTTATCGATAGATTGGATTTGTAATTTTGGCCTATGCGGTTTTTCCCCTCAGACTACGACGATGACGACTTTGACGAGTCGTTCGATGGTTTCCAAGGAGATGTGGATTCCTTAGCGAATGATTTTGAATCAAAAAAGCGCGAGCAATTCTCGGCCAGAGAGCTGATAGAATTATTTCGGTATTACACCAATCCCAGTGAACAGAGGAATCCGTTTCAGTTAGATCAATATGCTAAAATGGTTATTGAATTGGGAATTCAAACTTTTCCCTACATCCCCGTTTTTACCCTGCACATGGTGGAGTGGTTGGTGCACGAGCATAAATATAAAAAGGCCCACAAATATGTAGATCAGGCGTTGGGCTATAATCCGATGGATCCTACATTGGTATTGATTCGGGGTATTGTTCATGGTCATGAAGGCGCACGTAAATTGGCCTTCGATTTCATTAATCAGGCTTTAGATATGGCTGGCGATGACGAGTCCTTATACGAAGATTTTTTGGATATGGTATTGCATTTTGAACAATACGATTTAGCCGCGCCGATTGCAAAAAAGGCGTTGGTCTACGATGCTGAAATCATACCTATTTTAGAAAAATACATCAATCGCACGGAGGAAACACATATTATTAAAATGTTGATCCCAGCGGTAGAGGCGCAAATAGACAAAGATCCGTATATGGCGGAAGCTTGGTATTTATTGGGTTTGGCCTATCACGGTGTGGATGAGTTTGACGAAGCCATTAAGGCTTTTGATTATGCCGTTACGATTAACGATTCGTTTATGGATGCGTGGATTGGATTGGTGGAAGCGCGATATGAGAACGAAGATTATGAGAACGTTGTTGCGGATTACGAACAATTGATAAAAAAGTTCCCCGAGAAATCGATGGAAGATATTGACGGTTTGTATGCGTGGAGTTTGCATGAGGTAGGGCTTTCCTCGAAATCGCGGGAAATTTACAAAGGAATTTTAAAGCGTTTTCCGCAAGATGCGGAATGTTGGTATAGTTTGGGGTTAACGTACCACCACGAAGAACAATATCAAGTGGCGATGCCTTATTTGGAAAAGGCCTTTCAATTGGATCCTTCGGAAGTCGATTATGGAGTGGTATTGGCCAGTGCTTATTTTGGTACCAATCAAACTGAAAAATGGAAGAAGTTATATGAAGAGCTGAGCGAAACGTTTCCTTTTGAACCCGAGTTATGGTTGGATTGGGGGGTGGCGCTTTACGAGAATGGAGAGGCTGGAGATGCACTAGATATTACAGAAACGGGTTTGGAAAACAATCCGCAAAGTATTCAACTGCTCTATCGATTGGCGGCGTTATTCTACTTAACAGGAAATAAAGATATGGCTCTAATGGTTCTAGAAAAGGCCTTGGAGTTTGATGCAACGGAATACACCGGAATGTTTACGTTCGCACCGGAATTGAAAAATTCGATTAAGATTTTAACGCTTATAGGGAAATACACGCAAGGAAAATAAAAAATGAGCGATTTGTATTTTGGACTGAAAAACATGCCCGAGCGATCACAAAAGCCCCGCAATGGGGGTTTGTGCATGGTTATGGATAAAGGACTCTCAATACGAGAGGTAGAAGATTTTTTGGAAGTGGCCTCCAGTTACACAGATATTGTGAAGTTGGGTTTTGGCACCGGAATACTTACACCTAAATTAGATCTTAAACTCAAGCTTTATCGCGATGCGGGTATACCCGTTTATTTTGGTGGGACCTTGTTTGAAGCGTTTGTAGTGCGTGATCAGCTCGACGATTATCGACGTTTATTAGAAAAAACTGGGGTTACCTATGTTGAAGTTAGTGATGGTTCTTTGGAACTTCCGCACGATAAAAAATGCGAAATTATTGCTGATTTAGCTAAAAACTATACGGTGTTGAGCGAGGTGGGTTCAAAGGATGCGGATAAGATTATACCGCCTTACGAGTGGATTGAACAAATGGAAGCAGAACTTGCCGCAGGTGCTTGGAAGGTTATTGGGGAAGCCAGAGAATCGGGTACCGTTGGTATTTTTAGAAATACAGGAGAGGTGCGGTCGGGTTTAGTGGCTGAAATTATTCGAAAGATTCCTATCAATGACATCATTTGGGAAGCGCCGCAAAAAGCGCAGCAGGTTTGGTTCTTGCAACTGCATGGTAGCGATGTAAACCTTGGAAATATTGCGCCTAACGAGGTCATTCCATTAGAAACATTACGCTTGGGATTGCGAGGTGATAGTTTTCACTTCTTTTTGTAATTTGCGCTTGTGAAATTTCTTGTATTTTTTGGGCTGGTTGTTTTTTCCTTTATCTCGTGTAATGGGGTGGGTAATTCATCGGATGCGCATGCCGATAGTTCGGTTTTAGCGGATTCTGGCACTTCTATTGGTAAGCGATATTTAGATACGGTTTTTATACAATTTGAGGATGGATTTGAATGTTATTTAGTGGGATTGCAGCTCGGTATGAATCCGGAGAATCCGATTGAGTCGGTGTACTTGAAATCAGCCTCAGATACGTTTGTTTACGAATTGTCAATGGGTCAGAATTTAGACGATGCGCAATTGTGTTTTACATCAAAGGCGTTACAAAACTTCCCCCTGAAAGAAGTTAATGAGCGTCGCACTATGGTGTTGAGTATTCAAAACGAAGGACCTCATTACGACCTATACGATTGGCATCCGTATGAGGAACCTTTCGCTGCGATGCAAAGATTAGATGCAAGTACTTATAAACCTCGAATAACAGATTATGAAAATTTGCCTTTCGGCAAGGTGAACTACTCAGAGCTTAAGAAGTATTTAAATTCGCAAGAGGGTATCGAAAAAGATTGGATTTCGTTACTTGATTCGGTTGATGCAAAAAAGCGAAACGCCTCTTTGGTTGATTATCCGTTGCAGGTAGGTGTTGGTTTTCGTTGGGTACAGCTGAAATATGGAAAAGGGCGTGTAAAAGTGATCAAATTCATAGTGCCACAAGGCTGTTAATCTTTAGGCTTTTCTTCGCATAATTCCCATAAAACCCCGCCTGTGCTTTTAGGATGTAAAAAAGCGATGCGTTTATTATCGGCCCCGTCTTTGGGAGTTTCATGGATAAGCTGCATATTTTGGTCCTTTCTTTCAGACAGCTCCATTTCAATGTTTTCGGATTCGAAGGCCAGGTGGTGAATGCCTTCTCCTCGTTTTTCGATGAATTTAGCGATTGGACTTTCGGGATTGGTGGCGGCAAGCAGTTCAAATTTTATATCGCCGAGCATAAAAAACGAGGTGATTACGCCCTCTGAAGCGACTTCTTCCCGCTTGTACGATTGGGTCTGTAAGAGTTGAGAAAAAAGGCTTTCGGCTTTATCAAGGTCTTTAACGGCAATTC
>CAMBBZ010000015.1 GCA_945863965.1 Chitinophaga pinensis
GGGTATCACAATAGATGCGAAAAGTTTCGATAATGAATTTATGGAATTGCGTAGGTAAAACTGAGTGCGTTCTGGGGTGATTTCAATAGGGATACTCCCAATTTTTGGTCGATGTTAAATTCGAAAAAATGGGCATCGACGGTAGCATCTACGACTTGCAGCACATACACCACTACAAAGGCAATCCCAGCTACATCTCGGCTCACCCGGTCGTTATCGCGTTGTTCGATTTCAAAAACACTGGGTTGTTTATTTTGAGCGTAGAGATTGGTGAAATAGGTATTTTGGGTTCTTACCTTTTTATTAAAATCGTTAAAAAAGTAACCCGAGGCAGCTAAAGCGCCATAAACGATGGGCACTTTCCATATTTTTTTATTATATACCTGTCCGGCCCCTGGTAACGCCAGTGATAAAATGGTGGCGCGATGGGGAGAATGGGAGTTAATGCTATTCAGTTCGAGGGAATCTTGAGTTTGTGCGTGTACGTTCGGGCTGCACCAGATTCCCCCGAGAAAAAACAAATAGAAAAAGGATTTTAAAAGCCCCCGCACTTACGGTTGAATTAAATTCAATATGCGTTCCAGATCTTCGCGATTCTTATAGGAAATAATAATTTTACCTTTCCCTTTGATACCGTTTTTGAGGTGAACGGCCGCTTTGAGTTGTTCGCTAAAGGCCTCGGAAATCCGATCGATTTCTGGATCCCAGTCGGTGCCTGAAACGCTGCTATAGGTAGGGGTGGAACTTGGATTTTTCTTGTTTTCTTTGACCAGCGTTTCCACGTCGCGTACACTCATTTTATTGGCAATGATTTCTTGAAACAACTGCATTTGAGCGTTTGGATCTTCCATGCTAATCATAGCGCGGGCATGTCCCATACCGATATGACCTTGTTTGATTCCCAATTGAATCTCTTCGGGTAATTTAAGCAATCTCAAGTAATTGGTAACCGTAGAGCGTTCTTTACCTACACGTTCACCCAATTCATCTTGCTTAAGCTCGCACTCTTCCATAAGGCGTTGGTAACTCAATGCAATTTCAATGGCATTGAGCTCGCTGCGTTGGATGTTTTCGATTAAGGCCATTTCCAACATGCCTTGATCGTTGGCGGTGCGCACATATGCGGGTATTTGCGTTAATCCGGCCATCATGGCGGCACGGGTTCTGCGTTCGCCGCTAATTAACTGATAGTTGTTGAAACCCATTTTGCGAACCGTAACGGGTTGTATTAAACCGTGTACAGAAATTGATGATGCAAGTTCTTCTAAGGCACGGGGTTCGAAATCGGTTCGTGGTTGGAACGGGTTGGCTTCTATCGCAGAAACCGGTATCATGGCAACTGCGCCCGCATTGATGTCGTCATTATTATTTGGAGAATTTACTTCTGCAGCATCGTTTAACAAGGCACTCAATCCTCGGCCCATTGCCGGATTTTTCTTTTTCACAATCGGTTTTATCATAATGGCGCGATTTCTTCTGTTGGGGTTATAATTCCGTTCTTGATTAGTATTTCTTTGGCTAAATTGAGATAATTGATCGATCCTTTGCTTTCGGCATCGTGATAGATCACAGGCACTCCGTAACTTGGGGCTTCTCCTAATTTAGTATTGCGTTGGATAATCGTATCGAATACAATGTCTTGAAAATGGGTTTTCACATCATCAACCACTTGGTTACATAGTCTTAGGCGGCTGTCGTACATAGTCAACAATATCCCTTCAATTTCTAAGTTTTTATTCAAATGGGTCTGTATGATTTTAATGGTATTCAATAATTTACCCAAGCCCTCTAAGGCAAAATATTCGCATTGTACGGGTATTATGATACTGTCAGACGCCACTATGGCATTGGTCGTGATTAAGCCCAAAGACGGCGAACAATCGATAATAATAAAATCGTAAGAATCTTTTAACGGTTTAAGCAAACCCGCCATGATATGTTCGCGGTTGGGCATGTCTAAGAATTCAATTTCTGCCCCAACGAGATCGATGTTGGAAGGCATAATATCTAAAAAGGGCGTTTCTGTGGTTAAAATAACATCTTGCGGACGGATGTCTTGCACCAAGCATTCGTAAAGTCCGACTTTAATATTTTTGGGATTTAAACCAATTCCTGAGGAACTGTTGGCCTGTGGATCGGCATCAACCAAAAGTGTTTTGTATTCGAGCACGGCTAAACTCGCGGCCAGGTTAATAGCCGAGGTCGTTTTGCCTACGCCTCCTTTTTGGTTAGCAATTGATATTATTTTACCCATATAGTTGTTGTTTCAGTTTTTGAACGTGCATAAACGGACACTTTTGAACGCAACAAAAAGCATACTTTTGCTCTAGATGTCACGTTTACGTGTAAAACTTTTGATCATGAACGCATTCGCCTCGACTTATTCCAATCGATCTAACAAATTTATCTCTTTTCGATCGGTGTTGGCTACTAAGACCCTCCTCGTTTTATTCACTTTTTTTGCGCTCGGGTGTGGTGAAAATGTTGATAAGATTCCAGAGTCTCAGGTTTTCCGCTACAATGAAGATGTTTCGGTCAATACCCTTGATCCGGTTTATATCAAATCGCAATCCGAAATATGGATCGGGTCACAGATTTACGAGGGTTTAGTTTCCTTAAATGACGCGCTATTGCCCACTCCACAGATTGCAAAATCTTGGGAAATTACCGATTCGGGTCGTGTGTATAAGTTTGTGATCAATCGGCATTTGAATTTTGTTTCAACTACTACCGATAAAAATGGAATTACACCGGTTTCTAAGCAAGCCCTAACCGTTAGAGATGTTGCTTACAGCTTGTACCGACTATTAGACCCTAAAACCGCCTCTCCGGGTGCTTGGATTTTGAATGATAAAATGTTTTTTCCTGTCGGTTATATTCACGATAAGGAATCGCCTTACGAGAGTCTGAGAAATAGCAAAGCCTCGCCTATATATACCCCCAACGATTCTACGGTGATTATCCGATTGAATCGCCCGTTCCCTGCCTTTTTATCACTACTTGCCACCAATTTTGCTTGGATTACCCCTTTCAAATCGACCAATTTGGGCTTGCAGCCTATTGGCAGTGGCCCCTTTTACTTACGCAGATGGGAAAGCGATGTTAAAATGGTGTTATTGAAAAATCCAGATTATCCGCTGTGGGAAGGTGGCCAACAGTTACCTTATATGCAGGCCGTTAACATAGGTTTTGTTAAGAGTAAACAAACCGCTTTTATGCAATTTATGATTGGGGAAAGCGATTTTTTCAACGGGGTAGAAGCGTCTTTTATCGATGAGTTATTAACCGATAGTGCTACGCTAAATCCGAAATACAAAAAACGAATTCAGGCGTTGTTGACCGACTTTTTAAATACGGAGTATATAGGATTTCATTTAGGCGATTCCTTGAACGGTCGATTGAATCCGTATTTGGATATTCACTTACGTAAAGCGCTGCAGTTGGGTATGGATCGCCAAGGACTACTTCGATATCTTCGAAATGGACTTGGCGTTCCGGGTAGCAATGGTTTTGTACCACCGGCCCTTTTGCATAAGGCTTCCCCAGAAAACAATGCGATTACGATATCTAATTTAGGTGCGCAACAAGGATACAACCCGAAAGAAGCGCGGTCGCATCTTGAAAAAAGCAGCTGGTTTAAAAATCCGAAGCGATATGCGCCTTTGGTACTAACTACCACTAATGATTATCTGGACATGGCGGTATTTCTTCAAAACTCCTGGAAGCAATTGGGAATTTCTATTGCGATAGAAATTCAAACCGGCGGTATGTTACGTCAGCTTCGCAATTCTGGAAAATTAGGTATGTTTCGTGGTTCTTGGATTGCCGATTATCCGGATGCGGAGAATTATTTAGCGTGTTTTTATGGCAAGTACAAAGCCCCTAATGGACCTAATTACACGCAATTTGAGTCGGCAGTTTTTGATTCTCTGTTTGAAAAAATTGCCTTTTCACCATTTTTAGATGCAAAAGCACAAGCAAGGCGACAAGAATTGGTAGTTAAGGCCAATGATTTGACTCGTGAATTGGCACCCGTTATGGTTTTGTATTACGATAAAAGCGTACGTTTGATGCAGACCAATATTGAGGGATTGGGTAACGACCCTATCAATAGACTCGATTTAAGACGGGTACGAAAGCGTTAAAAACTCGCTTTAAAAAAGGCCGAGAGCGCTGGGTTTTCTGAATATCCAAGTTCAAGATGTAGGTTGCTGCCCACCCATTCAACTTTACCATCGTAAATAAATACGATTTTATGTCCGATGTCGGCAACGGTTTTCATATCGTGGCTGTTGATTACGGTGGTAATACCTAAATCTTCGGTGATTTGAACCAATAATTCGTCGATTACCCGACTGGTGAGAGGGTCAAGACCAGAATTGGGCTCATCGCAAAAAAGATATTTAATTGGTAGCGCAATGGCCCGCGCGATACCCACCCGTTTTTTCATGCCACCAGAAATTTCTGAGGGATATTTTGAATTGCAATTAACCAGATTGACTTTGGCCAAACATTCATTCACCCGATCAAGTCTATCGGCCGCGTTTAAAGTCGAAAACATCTTAAGGGGAAATTCGACATTTTCTTCTACGGTTAAGGAATCAAACAATGCATTGTTTTGAAACAGCATTCCAATTTCTCTGCGGAAATCTTGACGTTCTTGATAACCCATTGAACCCAGTAAGCGACCGTCGTAGGCAATGTTACCGGTATCGGGCTCCATTAGGCCCACTAGGCATTTCAACAATACACTTTTGCCACTGCCGCTGGCACCAATAACCAAGTTGGGTTTACCTGCTTCAAAACTTAAGTTGATATCGTTTAGAACGTGTTTGTCAGTAAACGATTTATTGAGGCCTTGTACGTCAATCATAAGCCAAGAAAGATTTGGGCGATTACCAAATCAAAAAACAAAATAGCGATACAAATTTTGGTTACGGCCTTGGTTCCTGCTTCGCCAACCTCAAGTGCACCCCCAACGGTGTAATAACCCTGAAAGGAACTTAAACTGGTTATTAGGAAAGCAAAGATAAAGGCTTTTATAAGCATGATTTTAATGTAAGGCACATGAAAAACCATTCTGGCACCTTCGATTAAATCATCGTAGGTTAAAGCGGTCGTGAATTTGGTGGCAAGGGCACCGCCGTACAGTAATAAAAAATTAGCTACAATTACCAAGCTAGGGATCATAATTAAGCCGGCAATTATTTTAGGGAGCGCCACAAAAGAGGCTGAATTGATACCCATAACTTCATAGGCATCTATTTGTTCGGATATTTTCTTATTGCCAATTTCAGATGCAATGTTAGCGCCAATTTTTCCCGCCAAAACCAAACAGGTAACGGTAGGGGCTAATTCTAAAATACTAGAGGTGCTTACAACGGCACCAACTACGAATTTTGGAATCAATTGGGTAGGGAATAAGTCGCTAGGGGTTAGGAGTTGGTTGGCTGTTTGTATGGTAGTAACGGCTCCCGTGAAGGTGGCGATGAGCATAACTACTATTAAGGATTCGATTCCTATGTTATGCATCTCTCGGAAGGTGATTTTCCAAAACACAGACCATTTTTGGGGCCGTTTTAAAACAAACCGCATAAAAATAATGAAGCGACCTAATTCCGTGAAAAAACTCATTTGTGGCGTGAAATTACATCAAATTTATAGGGCTAACAAATAAAGGAATGGTTAATTCTGACTAACTGATTTTACTCCAAATGGTTCGGTGCGGTGTTTTTTGAAGTTCAAGCTGTATGGGAGCATTTTCGGGCAGCACCAATAGTTCGTCTTGTTGCAAGCATTTTTCTGCTTCTGAACGAGCCGCAATCAATATAGACTCGTCTTTGCGAATATCGCTTAATTTCAGATCTAAAATGCCACTTTGTTTCGTGCCATCTAATTCTCCGGGACCTCTAAGCTCCAAATCTACTCGGGCAATTTCAAAGCCATCGGTAGTTCGCACCATGGTTTGAATACGCTTTTTGCCATTGGCGGACAGCGGGTAGCCAGACATTAAAATACAAAAGCTTTGCTCGGCGCCTCGACCCACGCGACCTCTTAATTGGTGCAATTGCGACAGTCCAAATCGTTCGGTATTTTCAATTACCATCACACTGGCATTGGGTACGTTAACGCCTACTTCAATTACAGTGGTGGCGATCATAATTTGCGTTTTTCCCGATTTGAATTTCTGCATTTCCAATTCTTTTTCTGCGGGTTTCAAACGTCCGTGTAGCAAACTATAGGTATAAGTTGGGGGCGGCAAATAGGCGCTTACCGTGTCGTAACCCGACATTAAACTTTGTAACGCCAATTTTGGAGAATCTTCAATAAGGGGGAAAACGTAGTATACTTGACGTCCTTTGGCAATTTCTTCTTTTAGGAATTCCATAACCAAAGCGCGATTGGATTCGTTGCGGTGCACCGTAATGATCGGCTTCCTTCCTTTGGGCAATTGATCAATAACACTGACATCGAGATCGCCATAAAGGGTCATCGCCAATGTTCTTGGTATGGGTGTGGCAGTCATGACCAAAACATGCGGCAAAACCGTTCCCTTTTTCCAGAGACGGGCTCTTTGGGCGACACCAAATCGGTGCTGTTCGTCAATTACAACCAAACCCAACTGTTTAAACTGAACGTCGTCCTCTAATAAGGCATGGGTCCCAATTAAAATATGAATTTCACCTTGAACGAGCGCCTCGAGCAGTGTATTTCTGTTTTTCTTGGTGGTAGATCCTGTGAGTAAGGCCACCCTTAGTCCCAAAGGTTCTAGCGCTTCGGTAATGCCAATGGCATGTTGTTGGGCTAATATTTCTGTTGGTGCGATGAGACAACTTTGATAACCATTGTCTAAGGCCAGCAACATACTCAATTGGGCCACCATTGTTTTTCCACTTCCAACATCTCCTTGAAGCAAGCGGTTCATTTGCTTGCCCGATTTCATGTCCAATCGAATTTCTTTGATAACTCGTTTTTGGGCATCGGTTAATTCAAAGGGGAGGTATTTTTGATAGTAATCCATGAAATACGCCCCTACATTTTCAAAAATCAGTCCTTTGTAGGTGCGATTTCGGGTTCCCTTCAATTGCAAGTGCCGCAATTGCAAATAAAACAACTCTTCAAATTTCAATCGTTGGGTGGCACGGTCTAATTCAGTGGGATTTTTAGGCGCGTGCAGCCATTTTATAGCGTCTGTTTTCGTGGGGAAATTAAATTTTCGAATAATGGCAGCCGGTAAGTTTTCACGCATCGAAAAACGAGCGTCTTCGACTATTTGTTTGCTTAATTTGGCCAATAATTTGTTTTCAACTTTTTTGCGTTTTAATCCTTCCGTGAGTGGATAAACGGGCGTTAATCCCAATTGTGAAAGTTGGATTTCTACACCAATTATTTGCAATTCGGGATGTGCAATATTGAAATGCCCCCTGTATGCTTGAATTTTACCATAGGCCAAATACGGGGTTTTGGATTTTATAGATTCTGCAATCCACTTGGCACCCTGAAACCAAATCAATTCAATTTGACCCGTTTCGTCGCGCAAGGTGGCGGTGTAACGCATCGCAGCGCCCGTTCCTTGGAATTCCCCCGGAATAATAGTGCCTTTTAATTGAACGTAAATATCGGTGTACTCGGGTGTTTGAATGATGGGGATGATTTTGGATCGGTCTTCGTGTCGGAAGGGGTAATGACTGAGTAAGTCGGCCACCGTAAAGATACCCAGTTCGGTATTTAGGGCTTGGGCTTTTGCGGGTCCTACGCCTTTTAAAAACTCGATTTTAGTATCTAATGCCTCAGGCATTCACAAAAATAAGATATTTCTAACGCTAACGGGTTTTGAAAGATATGCGATTTTCGTAAATTGCTGTACCTAAACCATTAAAAATTTGCATTTTATGAAAGTATTTGGATATTTATTTGCGTTTTTCCCCGCCCTTCTATTTTGGATATCGCTGCATGCTGAAGGCATTGGGGCTTGGATTTGTGTGGCAGTCGTATTTGGAGTTATACCCGTTTTGGAATGGATAATCGGGGTTAAAAGTAGTCAGTTAACACCAGAACAAATTGAGTTGCGCGCTGAAGACAAACGTTTCGATTGGGTGTTATACGCATTGGTTCCAACGCAATGGTTTTTACTTTTATATTACGGGGGTGTTTTTTCGGAAATTCCATTCCAGGATTGGGGATTTTCGGAATGGGGAAAAGTAGTCGGCATGGGCATATTATGTGGAAGTTATGGCATTAATGTAGCGCATGAATTGGGACATAGGACCAATAAATGGGAGCAAAGATTGGCGCAGTCTTTATTGCTTTCCTCCTTATATATGCACTTTTTTATTGAACACAATCGCGGGCATCACAAACAAGTGGCCACGCCTGAAGACCCCTCAACGGCCCGATTAAACGAGCCGGTTCAACTGTTTTGGTTCCGATCGATGTACCAAACTTGGATGAAATCCTGGGAATTAGAATTTGAAAGACTGAAACGCAATAATCGGTCGCCTTGGCATCCTTCTAATCAAATGCTGCAGTTTCAGTTGATTCAATTGGGGTATTTAGGGGTGGTGTTTTTCCTTTTCGGGGGAAACGGCCTAACAGCTTTGGTCTTTGCCGCACTCATTGGGGCCATTTTGTTGGAAACTATTAATTACATTGAACACTACGGTTTACTTCGAAAAAAAGAATCTAATGGTTATTATGAACGGGTAGAAACCCATCATTCTTGGAATAGCAACCATATTATCGGGCGATTATTGTTGTTTGAGCTTTCACGTCATTCCGATCACCATTATAAATCGCATAAAAAATACCAAGAACTTGAATCGGCTTCAAATGCCCCTCAAATGCCAACGGGCTATCCCGGTATGATGGTTTTGAGTATTATTTTTCCTTTGTGGTTTTGGATCATGAATCGTAGGGTGGCTCAATTCAATTCTTAGATTGTATCTTTGCTTTTATGTTATCAGGAAAGACTGCTTTAATCACCGGTGCTTCTCGTGGAATAGGAAAAGGGATCGCCGAAGTATTTGCCCAGAATGGCTGTAATATCGCGTTTACATTTGCAAGTTCAGTTGAAAAAGCCCGTGCTTTTGAATTGGAATTGAGTCAAAAATTTGGTGTTAAAGTTGTTGGATACCAAAGCAATGCGGCCGATTTTAAACAGAGTGAAACCCTAGCCGAACAGGTAATTGCCGAATTTGGCAAAGTCGATATATTAATCAACAATGCTGGAATTACCCGCGACGGTTTGATGCTCCGCATGACCGAAGAGCAATGGGACGAAGTTATCAATACCAATTTGAAGAGTGCATTTAATTTGACCAAGGCATTTTTGCGTCATTTCTTGGGAAATAAATCGGGTAGTATTATCAATATGACCAGTGTAGTGGGGGTGACCGGTAATGCGGGTCAGGCCAACTACGCCGCTTCAAAGGCTGGTATGATTGGTTTTACCAAGAGTATCGCGAAGGAATTAGGTTCACGCAAAATAAGGTGCAATGCAGTTGCACCCGGCTTTATAGAAACCGAAATGACCGACGCGTTAGATGAAAATATGCGCAAGGGTTGGATCGATACCATTCCCCTAAAACGCGGAGGCACAACCGAAGACGTTGCCCAAGCCTGTCTGTTTTTAGCCTCTGACATGAGCACGTACATCACCGGCCAGACCCTTTCGGTTTGCGGCGGAATGTTGATGTAGAGTTTAGAGTTTAGAGTTTAGAGTTTAGAGTTTAGAGGGTAGAGTGTAAAGTGTATCTGCTCGAAACTGTAGTTTATAACTCAAAAAAAGCAAATTATAAATAGAAGTAAACGAAGTAAACGAAGTAAACGAAGTAAACATAATTAACCATTCATAACTCACCATTCATAATTAACCATTCATAACTCACCATTCATAACTCACAATTCAATTAATGGCATTAGATCAAGTAGACGCAGACGAAATAGAATCAGGTCAAAAAAACATGGGTTTTTTTGATCATATCGATGAATTACGTTCTCGTTTGGTCAAAATTGCGTATTTGATAATCGTTACCACGATTGCCGCTTTTGTGTATGTCGATGTACTTTTCGATAAAGTGATTATGGCTCCGTTTACATCCGGTTTTTGGGGATACACGTTCTTTTGTAAGGCCGGACGCATGATTATGAATGATGATGCGTTGTGTTGGGACCCGCCTCCCTTGATGATGCAGAGCATGCAAGTGCAAGGTCAATTTGTTAGTGCATTTAAAATTGCTTTCGTGGCTGGTTTTATACTCAGTTTTCCTTTAGTGGTGCGCCAATTATGGCTATTTGTTAAACCGGCTCTTAATAAAAAGGAAGTACGACGCGTTCAGCGCAGTTTATTTGTGGTTTCACTGCTGTTTTTTACCGGCGTTTTATTTGCGTATTTTTTATTAGTTCCTGTGGCTACTAATTTTTTACTTTCCTTTAGTTTGAGTGATAAAATTCAAAATATCATAACCATTTCCAGCGTCACGGGCTTTGTTACCTTTATGAGTTTGGCCACGGGACTGGTGTTTGAGTTGCCGGTTTTGATTTATATATTAACAAGTATTGGTTTGATATCGTCTGATTTTTTAAAGAAATATTGGCGTTATGCAGCCGTGGTAATTTTTATAATAGCTGGGATTGCTACCCCTTCTCCCGATGTTTTTTCTCAACTTCTCTTGGGAATCCCCCTAATGTCGCTTTACGTTTTAGGGATATTTATTGCGAAAAGGGTAGAGAAACGTAAAGAATTAGAATCTGAAACGGAGCAGGAATAAGAAATTGAACTAGAATCAGAAACTGAACTTGAATAAGGAACTAAAGAATAATTAAGAGTAAAAACAGATTGAGAACAGAATAAGTTGTAGTGACTTTTCAATCAATAAAAAACAAGCAATTATGAAATATACCATAGCAATCGGTTCTGACCACGCCGGATTTGATGTTAAAGAACGCATTATTTACGCCCTAAATTCGGGTATTTTGGAAGACTTTAATGGGGGCATTTCCGATATGGGTCCCGGATCTTCTGATCGGGTAGATTATCCTGATTACGCGCACAAAGTGGCAAAGGCGGTTTCAGAGGGTACCTGCAACTTAGGTATTTTGATTTGTGGGAGTGGTAATGGCGTTTGCATTACAGCCAATAAACATGAAGGCATCCGGGCAGGATTGGCCTGGGATATTGAATTGGCCTCGCTAGCACGTGAACATAACAATGCCAATATAATTTGTATCCCTGCACGATTTGTATCGGAAGAGAAAGCCTTGGAAATCGTAAAGGCGTTCTTAGGTTCGGCTTTTGAAGGTGGGCGGCACCAAGATCGGGTTTCAAAAATAGAAGGCTAGTCGCCATGAAGGAGGAAATCACATCTATTCAAATGTTGGGGTTGAAGTTACCAACCGACCCCCGTTGGGTTAATATTGCTGAAAAATCGATCGATGATATCCTAATAGACCATGCTTTTTGTGAGCAAAAAGCAGCCTCAACCGGAATATCTTTAATTGTGCGCTATTCCGATTTAACCAAGTTGGTAAATGAGGTAACGCCATTGGTTGCAGAAGAGTGGGGTCATTTTAGAAGGGTATTGAAGGAAATGGCCAAGAGAGGGGTATCTTTGGGAAGACCCCGAAAAGACGATTACGTGATTGGGTTACAATCTTATATGATAAAAGGCAATTCCCAAGGGTTACTGTTAGAGAAATTATTGGTCAGTGCACTAATAGAAGCCCGCAGTTGCGAACGTTTCCGGTTGTTGAGTTTGTATTGTGCAGATGAAAGTTTGCGCGGATTTTATCATGAATTCATGGTTTCAGAGGCCGGACATTATCGCATGTTTATCGATTTAGCTAAAGAATATTACCCAGAAGATCAAGTGAAAAAACGTTGGCAAGAATGGCTTGTAATTGAGGCAGACGTATTGGCTGGATTAGAATTGCGTGGAGATAGGGTGCATTAATCGCAAATAATCATGGATGAAATAGTTGCATTTTTTGAAAAATTGAGCCCGGTAATGCAAGGATTTACGGGTTCTATGTTTACTTGGTTCGTTACCGCTTTGGGCGCCTCCATGGTATTCTTTATCAAAGATGTTAAACGCGGCTTTATGGATACCCTTATGGGTTTCACCGCGGGAGTGATGTTGGCCGCCAGTTTCTGGAGCTTACTGAATCCCGCAATAGAAATGGCGGAAGTTTCTTGGGGTGCATCCCTTGCATGGGTACCCGTTGGAATTGGTTTTTTAGCCGGTGCATTTTTCCTTTTCGGCCTAGATCAATGGTTGCCTCATTTGCACTTAAGCGATCCAATTGAAAAATCTGAAGGGGTAAAAACGAGTTGGAATAAAACCGTTTTATTGGTTTTGGCCATAACCTTACACAATATCCCAGAAGGATTAGCCATTGGCGTAGCCTTTGGTGCGGTGGCAGAAGGAATTCCAGGCGCCAACTTAGCCGGTGCGATTGCCTTGACTATTGGAATTGGTATTCAAGATTTGCCCGAAGGCATGGCGGTTTCGTTGCCATTAAGGCGTTATGGATTATCGAGAGCCAAATCATTTTTATGGGGACAGTTAAGCGGGGTAGTAGAGCCGATAGCGGCGGTATCGGGAGTGTTATTGGTAATGATGATGCAGAGTATTTTACCTTACGCCTTAGCTTTTGCTGCGGGTGCCATGATCTATATTGTGGTAGAGGAAGTAATCCCAGAATCGCAACGCGATGGACATACGGACAAGGCCACGTTAGGATTGATGATCGGATTTGTGTTGATGATGTCCTTAGACGTAGGATTGGGTTAATCGTAAAAATATTCCTCGGTTTTTTGGAAATTTCCAAAATTGAAATAATAATTGATTCCTATTTGTAGGTTGCCTCCGCGGTAGGTCAGTGGAAATTCTCGGCTGAAAAATTCGCTGTGTTGTACCCGCAAATTGTGCGTGGTGCTCAACGGTTGGTAATAGGTTAAGTGAAACTCATAGCGATTGCCGCCCTCGGTATTACCTCCAAACGCCACACCCACAAATCCCAACGCATTCCATACCCGCTGCTGTTCCTGAATGATACGGAAACGCGTGCCGGCATCTTGGTTATTGAACGTGTCTCGGGTATTATTTCCCAATTCATAATTAATCGAAAATCCAAACTTTTCAGAGATGTAGTTCGCTTTTCCAAATTTTTGACGCAACGCCATTCCTAAAGACCCATTGAAATAGTGCATACCCCTATTCACAGAGGTATTAAAAGCCATCGTATCGTTATTGATCTTGTAACCCGCATTCAAATAGCCCGCTCCTATTAAAATACTGGTAGCGCGATTTAAATCGTAGCTGAGTTGTAAGTTGCCATAACCGCCCAATCGGTTGCGGGTAGAAAATTGATTGGCCAATGTATCGCTTCCCGGTGTTTTTGAAAATCCAACACCCGCAGAAGATCCAATCATCCAGCGACTTTGGGAGAATCCCATATTATAAGAACCTAAAAACAACACAGTGCTGAGCAACAAAGATTTCATTGCAACAAAGTTAAGGCTTTACCGCAATATTATCTTCCCTTGAATGATTGTACCTTTGCGGTATGAATATAACGGCGGTTAAGATTTTAAACGCGTTTGCCGATGCCCTCGATCAGCACAATTCCAATTCTGAATTTATAGAAGCCAAACACCAAGCACAGATTCATAACCCTTGGTTTACCCAAGAATCTATTGAAAATAGCCTAAGCGGTTGGCTGCATGCACTAAAGGCCGATTCCCGCGAAAAATGGTTACAGGCGTTACCAATTTCCCCCGAAAAGAAGACCCAAACATTGGGAATTATTGGGGCGGGCAATATTCCCTGCGTGATCATGCACGATGTTATAAGCGCGTGTATTTCCGGCTACCCACTGGTGCTCAAATTGTCATCAGACGATGCAATTTTGCCTAAAATTTGGTTGCAATTGACCGAGGAAATCCTATCAGAATCCTTGAATATTACGTATGCCGATCAACTTAAAAACGTAGACCGCGTTATTGCCACCGGCAGCAATAATACCCACCGGTATTTTGAATATTATTTCAGAAACAAACCCAATATTTTACGAAAAAACCGACACAGTGTGGCGGTTTTACCCCAAGGAGAGGCGCTTTCAGAATCCCAAATTATGGGTCTCGGTTCTGATATTTTTGCCTATTTCGGTATGGGATGTCGCAACGTTACCCAAGTATTTTTGCCCCGTAGCTTTGATTTCGCACGTCTTTTTCCTCTTTGGGAAATTAAATTTGGCGACTTGGTGAATCATCATAAATACGTAAATAATTACCATTACCACAAAGCACTGTTGCTGATGAATTTAGATCCGCATATAGATGCCGGTTTTGTGCTATTTAAAGAGCGAAATACCTTGCATGCCCCTGTGGGTTTGGTGAATTATACCTATTACGACGCCATTGAAGAGGTTCAAGCCTATTTGATGGAACATCAAGAAGAAATTCAATGCATTGTTTCGGAAGGCACTGAAATTATAGGGTTGCCTTTTGGAACCGCTCAAAAGCCCGAATTGTGGGATTACGCCGATGGCGTTGATACCTTAAAATGGTTGAATGCCACTGATTAATGCTTTTCGAAGAGTAGTAAGGGAATGGACTCCCACTCGGTGATGTTATTCGCGAATAGTCAAATCCAATAAGGGCCTCAGTATGTCACAGACTGCTTCGGCCATTGGCTTTTACATATTGAGTTCGGGATTGATAACTGTGGTTTTATTCACGATTAGTCGAACCCAATAAGGGTCGCAGTAGGTCACAAACCGCTTCGGCCATGGGATTTTGCGTATCGAGTTCGGGATTGATTTCGGTGATTTCCAATAATTGGGTCTGGCTTTGATTCCAAAAGAATTGTAAGGTTTCGGCGGCCTGTTCTTTGCCCAATCCGCCGGCCTCTGGAGTTCCGGTACCGATAGAAACAGACGGATCCATGCTATCTACATCAAAACTCACATACCATTCTTGGGCTTTGTGTTTGAAATGCATTTGAATTTCATTAAGGGCCCAATCGAGACCGTTAGTATGAATATCTTCGGCGAATAGGACCTTGATCCCCGCGGTTTTAATAAGGTGAATTTCGGCGTCTTCGTAGCTTCGAATACCCATAAATACAATGTTTTCTGGATTTATGGCGTTGCATTTCTTGAGATTTTTAATTTCTTCCCATAGGGAAATACAATCGGCGTCGAGGTCATTGACTTTACAGTCAAGGTTGTCCATTTCAATGGCGGTATTGACAGACATTCCATGGATATTACCACTGGGAGTAGTATACGGCGAATGCAGGTCTAAATGCGCGTCAATCCAAATAATTCCGATATTTTCGGGATTGCGATTGCGGCAAAATCCGGCGATGCCTCCAATGGCATTGCTATGGTCGCCCGTTAACAATAAGGTACGTGTTTGGGGATTTAATTTTTCGATGGTATTGGCCAAGCGAGATTGATGCTTAAGCAAATGCCGGGCTCTTTTTAAATGGGGAAAATAAATGTGAGCTACATCTTGCGCCTCTACGGTTTGGTCTACGTGCTTAGGGGTATTTGGTAATTCTATGTGGTTTTGTAGCGCCTTGAGCAGGGCATCTGGCCCCTTTGAGGTACCCGATTTACCGGCTCCGTATTCCCATCCCGAGACAACTATGTTCAACGCTTGCTTATTCATACGGAGGTGTTAATTCTCAAAAATAAGACAATAAGTCTAAGGTTGTACAGGTCTCTTTCTCCACAAAAGATAGCCACCTATATTTTTTTCCAATACAAACTTGCGGTTGAATTCGTAATCGGCGTTAAAATTATTCTTGGTTATTACTTTGGTAAGTTCTTGATTGTTAGCGTTCATGGCATGAGATCGACGGGCACTTTGTTGGGGATAAGGTTCGTTTTGTGCGTTGGGAAATTCAGGTCGCAATTGGTCGAAATCTTTGGAAGAAAAATTACCATGAAAATACAATGCATAGGTTTTAAAGTACCACGCTTCAAGGAAAACGCCTTTTTGTGTCTCTTTTTGAATGGTTTTAGTAAGGGGTCCTTGTAACAGTTTGGCCACGGGTGGAAGGAGCCAAATACTGCTGCTTAGGGCTACCACGCCGCTAATTATGAAAAGCATACCGGCGTGCGGTTTTCTTCCCAAGATTTGTAAAATAAACCATGCGAAAAACCAAAAGGTAAACAAAGCCGCAGGCAGTAAGGAAGTCCAAGACCAAGGTTCTTTAACTGAGAGCAATCCTTTGGTAAACACATCTAATTTTGTCCAAAGCCAATCGGGAAGCGGATCGGCAAGGGCGGCAACAGGAAGGATCCATAATGCGATACCCATGCCCAAAGCAGACAGACTAAGGGGCAGAATAAGCCATTTAGGGAAGTGCCAACGGTTGGTATGAATAAGATACACCTGGTAGGCGCCAAAATAGGTTAGGGGCCACCAACACAAGCTGCTGTAATGGATTATTTTGGTAGTAGTAATCGAGAAAACGATCAAAACGACCCAGAATAATGCCCGCATAAATAAACTCCAAACCTCCACATTTCGATCCATTATTTGGTTCTTGAAAAGGTGGGGAAGGGCCAAAATAGACACAGGAAACGCCAAGAAAAAGAGTACAACGATATGATAAAACCATGGCTGGTTATGCCAAACGATTTGACCTTGAAATAAAACCAATTGATAGGCAATAAACTCCTCTAAAAATTGGGCTCCGTTTGATTGCAATAGGGGATATACCCAAAGCCCGATTACGGCCGCCAGGCCAAACAGCGATAATAGGATTTTCCAATTGAAAATTTCGTGCCATTTGCCACGGGCGGCGCTCACCCAAATGATAACAAATCCAACAATACCTAATGCCACGGGACCTTTGGTTAAAAAGGCAAATCCCAAAAACACGCCTACTAGAAGGTAGTATAAATGCGACCGTTCTTCGCGCAAGTTTGCTTGGGTGATTTTATACCATTGGTAGATACTGAGTACGATAAAGAGGTTGAAAACGGGATCTATAATTCCAGAACGCCAATAAATAAAAGGGGCAAAACTAAAGAGGGTGGCTACGGCCCAAAAGGCGCCGAGCATTTTTTTTCCTAAACGATCGCCTACGTGATAGACCCAATTAACAGCAATAACACCGGCTAAAATATTTGGAAGTTTATAAACCCAGGGTTCGTGAGATTGGAATACGCGTTCGGCAAGGGCCTGCATCCAAATGAAAAATGGGGGTTTCTCCCAAAAGGGTTCAAAACCAATTTGAACGTATAAATAGTTCTGAGTAAGGTTCATTTCGCGGGCTGATTCGGCAAAATTCAATTCGTCCCAATCGAATAAAGGAGTCAAATTAACCCCCAATAACAAAATTCCTAGTGTTAAGAGGGTAAAGGCGAAATGAACGTGTAGTTTTTTCATGAAGGAATCCAATTTTTATGGTGAAAAAAACGATAAAAAGCCCAAAATAGCCCTAATCCCACCCAAGCTCCGGCCAATACATCCTCAAAGGAATGTTGTCCTAAATATACGCGGCTGTAAGCAACGGCGAATGCCATTACCGTTAGTAGTAGTTTTAAAAATCGGGGCCATTCATTGCGCCATAAGGATAAAATAATGGCCGTTCCAAAAAAGGCGGCTGCGGTATGTCCGCTTGGAAATGCCTTCCACTGCGATAAGGTATTGCCGTCGATTTGACGCATCAAGTGTGGAAATCGAATGGCGGGCCGGGGCCAATTGATAGTCGCTTTGGCCACGTTAATGATGGTGCCTTCTATAAGAAAAGCCAATCCCCAAATCCAACCAATCCGTCCTAAACAATATACGGACAATCCGATAGCGATAACGATAACAGGCCATTCGGCCCATTGGGTTACCAGCTTCATTAACGCATCTAATGTAGGATGGTAAAGGCTTAAAATTTTAATAGTGAGGGTTTCGAATCCCCAAATAAGACCAATAAGAAATAGTACCGTAAGAATGAAGGAGAAATAAAGCAGTTGGCGCACGGAAAACGTCATTCCACAAATATAATGAGTAATTCATAGTATAATATTTTGAAAATTCAAAGTTTTTGATTTCTTTGCATTAAATGAAAAAATGGCACGAAAAATGCCTATATTATCATTAATTAGACGCAACTCTTTTCCTTATGGCAAAAAAAGAATCAAAAAAGTTAAAACTCGAATTAGAATATTCTCTTCGTTCATCACCCCAAATTCTGTATCAGTATATTTCAAATCCCTCTGGCTTGCAAAGTTGGTTTGCCGATCGCGTAGATATATTAGGTGGGGGGCAGTATCGTTTTTCTTGGGAAGACGGAACCGATTTTCATGCCAATATGAGCAAATCCGTAACCAATAAATATACCCGGTTTGAAGCGATAGACGGCGAGGGGGAATACCTAGAATTTCGAATTGAACAAGATGCGATAACCGGCGATGTGGAGCTCATTATTACCGAATTTGTTGAACCCGACGAAGCCGAATTGGCCGCTTCGATTTGGGATGCGGCCGTTGAGAATTTGTGTTCTATTATTGGGGCTTAATTTAATGCGCTAAGGCTTTTACGGCTAATTGTGCCATTAAACCCGCACCCACTTCTAGGGCATCCTCGTCGATGTCAAAAGCCGGATGATGCACGCTATAATGGGTTCCCTTGGCTTGATTTCGGGTACCCAACCTGTAAAAACAACTCGGCACCTCTTGTGAGTAATAGGAAAAGTCTTCGGCAGCCATCCATAACTCCAATTCTTCCACGTTTTCGCTCCCTAAATATTCTGCAGCCGTTTGCATACATAGGGCCGTTACGTTTTCGTCGTTTTTCAAGAATGGATATCCCCGACGTATTTCTATATTTACCTCGGCGCCCATACTCCGAGCCATTCCTTCTGCCAAAATGCGAATTTTTTCATGCGCTTGGGTTCTCCACTCTTCGTTTACAGTTCGGAAGGTGCCGTGTACTTCAACCTGAGGTGGCAGTACATTAGTGGCGCCATTTCCGATGATTTTCCCAAAGGACAATACCCCATGAAGCGCGGGATTTTGATTTCGTGAAATAATTTGTTGCATGGCAACAATAATGTGCGACGCTACTAAAACAGCATCCACAGCCAAATGAGGCAAGGCGCCATGACCGCCTACGCCTTTTACCGTCATGAAAATCTCATCGGTACTCGCCATGTACAAGCCCGGCCTAAAACCCACACTTCCCGTATCGATTAACGGCATAACATGCTGTCCGATCATGATATCTACTGGGGGATTTTGCAGAACGCCGTCGGATATCATCAAACTGGCTCCACCAGGAAGTTTTTCCTCACCCGGTTGAAATACCAATTTTATCGTGCCTTCGAAATGTTCGCGTTGTTCGTTTAAAATAGTCGCAGCGCCTAGCAACGATGTTGTGTGAACATCGTGACCACATGCGTGCATAATGCCTTCGTTGCGACTGCGGTAGCTGCGTCCATCATTTACTTCCGTTATAGGCAGCGCGTCCATATCGGCCCGAAGCGCTACGCATCGTTTATTGGGGTTTTTGCCTTCGATAAGGGCCACCACACCGGTGTTTGCCAACCGTTCGGTGCGCAACCCCAATTTATGCAAATAATTTTCGACTTTTTTTTGGGTTTCAAATTCGACAAACGACAGTTCGGGGTTTTCGTGCAAGGATCTACGGATGTTGATAAGTTCCGGAAGCAAGCTTTTTGCACGATTTTTAATGGTTTCCTGAAGGTTAGTTTCGTGGGTCATTAGATTTGCGAAGTTAATCAAATTATGAAAATCTAAGTCTTTCTTGAATTGCTGTATCTTTGAGATTCACTTTATGATCAGTCCGCATTCCATCAACCAGTTGCTTCTTGCCGTTCCTATTGAAGATATCGTGGGCGATTACGTGAATTTAAAGCGTTCTGGTTCTCGATTTAAGGGAAATTGTCCCTTTCATGACGAAAAAACACCGAGTTTCACGGTAACCCCAAGTCTGAATATCTACAAATGTTTTGGCTGTCAAAAAGGAGGGAATTCCATACAGTTTTTAATGGAAATGGAACAAATGAGCTTTGTAGAATCGGCTCGCGAATTGGCCAAACGTTTCGGAATTGATCTGGTAGAAACAGATTCCGACAACCGCGATGAGGCCATGCAATTGCAAAGAGAAAAAGAAAGCTTGCAGTCTCTCAATGAATTTGCTGTTCAGTTTTTCGAGTCTCAATTGCACGATACCGAAGAGGGAAGAAGTGTCGCACTTCCGTATTTTAAAGAACGGGGCTATACCGCTGAAACAATAAAAAATTGGCGCCTTGGATACAGTCCGAACGACTGGACTGCCTTTTATTCACACGCCAAAAAAGCAGGATATACAGATGAAATTTTACAGTTAGGGGGACTGATAAAACCCCGCGAAAAAGACGGTAGTTTCTACGATCTATTTCGAAATCGCGTGATGTTTCCCCTTATAGCCGTAAGTGGAAAAACCGCAGGTTTTGCCGGTCGCATTATGGGGAAAGTAGATAAAGCCCCCAAGTATGTTAACTCACCGGAAACGCCGCTTTACAAAAAAAGCGATTTTCTTTTTGCGGTTTTTCAAGCAAAAAATGCCATTCGAAAGGAAGACAAAGCCCTGCTTATGGAAGGGTATACGGATGTAATGACCCTGCATCAAGCCGGTATTGAAAATGCCGTTGCAAGCAGCGGAACCGCCTTAACACCCGGTCAAATCCGATTGATAAAACGCTTTACCGACAATGCAACAGCGGTTTACGACGGCGACGCAGCCGGTGTAAAGGCGTCTTTGCGCGGTATCGATTTATTATTAGAGGAAGGCATCAATGTTCGCGTGGTAGCTATGCCGAGCGGTCAAGATCCCGATTCCTATTGCAAGGAATTGGGTCCCGAAAAATTCAAAGAATACCTCGCACAGCACGAAGAAAATTTTATTGTTTTTAAAGCGAAATTATTATTCTCAGAATGCGGTAACGATCCCATAAAAAGAGCCGAAGCCCTCAGGGAAATTCTCAATTCGGTATCGCTTATTAACGACTTACTAAAGCGCGATGCCCTGGTTAAAGAGTTGGAACGGATATGTGATACGGACGGCGCCACACTGCATAATGAATTAACCAAATTACTGCGCAAACGCCGTTTAGACCAAGGGCAACAAGTACTCAATGAGGTCAATGCCCTAATTCAAAATATTCCCGCCGTTTCCGTATCCTATAAATTAGGCGATAGCCATCAGGAACAGGCTCTATTGCGTTTGATGATACGGTATGGACACGAAATTCTCCAAGAAGATCAGCGCGTAATCGATTTTATAGTCTTAGAATATTATGCCGATGAAAGTTTGAAGTTTTCAGATCCAACCAATGCCACAATCATGGCAGAGCTTTTAAGTCTGTATGAAGAAAAACCCGAATGGCTGCAGGCCGATGAATGGGTGCAGCATACCAACCTGAGTATTGCATCGTTCGCCGCCTCTGTTTTTTCCTCCGAACACGTGCTCAGTGATCGATTTGAAAAAAGTATGATTTATGTGAAGCAAGAAGGACAAAATTTACATCGGGAGTTGTTGGATGTATTCTTGAATATGCGTAGAACCAAAATAGAAGAAATTATACTAAGAGAGCAAGAAAAGCTCCTAGATCCACTCGAAAATCCGATTGAAACCATGGAATATTTAGACTATCTCAATGCAACAAAATTGCGGATAGCCAACGAATTGGGCTCGGTAGTATCTCGTTAAATTATGTCAGGTTTGTTTACACATAGTCTAAGATGGATAACGGCACTTGCGATTATTGGCTTGGGTACCCGAACCGATATGGAAGGCAATCGCCCTTACGGCATGCCCAATAATTGGAATCCCATTCGTGTTAAAGATGGGTATTTGTATCACGATTCCTTGAAATTATCCTTGGATAAAATTCCCAAAGTACAAGAATTACATACGATTTCAAAAAAGGCATTGGGACCTTGGTATCGATTGTATACGGCCATAAAAATTGAAGAAAGCGGCAACGACGGTCAAAATTCGTACTATGCACGTGCCTACCACAACTTAGTGGGCATGCGTTATCCCAAAAAACGGAAAACCACGGCCCTGCGCATGGGAAATGATTACTACGCGGTTTATGCCAATTGGTACGAGGGTATGCTCGATTTTCGGTATTATTTAGATTATATGGAAGCGTCTTTTGAGCGTAAGTTCAAAAGAAAACCCCAAAGCGAGAAGGAATTTATCAATCACATTTATGGTTCCTACAATATCTACTCTAAATGGAAGAGAGACCTATTTTGGATTCTGGATCATCATCCGGTTTTGAAGGATACTTTATAAAATAGACACTGAATCCAAAGGCCAATGCGAAGGCTATGGCGTTAAACAAGAACACATTTTCGTAGGTACCGCCCCAAGCGCTCACCCAATATCCCGATATTAAACCGCCGATTATTATGCCTATTTCCAGACTTATAAAAAGGGTGGAAATCGATTTTCCGCGGTGTTCCGTTCCGCCTAAATCCCCGGCCCAAGCAAATAAACTCGGGGCATTAAATCCCTGACCGATGCCATATAAAACGGCACTGATATAGAAAAAATACGGGCTTGGCGAAGCGATTAGTACCCACATCGCAAAAACCTGTAAGCCAGATCCTATTGCGATAGACCAAGCCCTCCCCAAAGAATCGCTGATGCGGCCGCTGACCAATCTGAAAAGTAGTGAAAATGAAATGTACCAAGTGAGGTACAAGCCTTTATTGGAAAATCCCAATGAAGTTGTGTAATCGGGCATTATGGTAAGCACAGATCCTAAGGAAATGCAAACCAAAAGCATCAAAATACCCGGTCGCCAAGTAGGAATATATATGAGGCGTTTCCACTTTAGAGAAGGTTTTATTTTTATTCTTTCTGGGGGAAGTGTTTCTGGCAATGTGGCAAATAGAAGGAGCGCGATTACGGCAAAGCCCCCGCTAATGGCAAACAAATAATTACGGCCCAAATGCAGTGCAATTACCGCACCTAAACCATAACCCAAACTCGTTCCGGCGTTATTAAAGATTCCTTGCCAGCCCATGGCGCGGCCCCTGTGGCTAGCGGGAATTATATCCGCCGTATAGGCCGTAAAGCCCGTTGGGGTAAATCCTGTTGAAAATCCGTGCACCACCCGCACCAATAAAAAACCGAATACGGTTCCTACAAAGGGATAAAAGAATCCGGCAAGTACGCAAAATACACAGCCTACAATAAGGGTGAATTTTCGTCCAATATTATCGGTGACCCAACCGCTTAGCGGTCTGGCAATTAAGGCACTGGCCGAAAATGCAGGGATTATCCAACCTAAATATTGATAACCACCCACTTCTCTGAGCATAGTCGGAAGCTCGGGGATTACGAGATTAAAGGAAAAAAAGAAAAGTAAAGCGGCTACGCAGAGCCTGAAAAATTCAGGCGGATAAATCTTATTTTTCATTACGGATACTGAGCTACCAAGGGCATAATCCGACCTTTACCGAAAGCTTTCGGGCTTACGCGTAAAATCGGAGGGGCTTGATAACGCTTGTACTCGCTGCCGTTGACTAATTGTAGTACCCGCTGGACCGTTTGTAGGTCGTAACCTTCCATTACAATCTCATCAAGACCCTTGCACTCCTCTATATA
>CAMBBZ010000016.1 GCA_945863965.1 Chitinophaga pinensis
TAACAGATCTTTATGCAGCCGCCAATTGGATGGAGCGCGAAACCTTTGATTTTTTTGGAATTCAATTTGTAGGACATCCCAACCTCACAAGGATTTTGAACGTAGACGATATGGATTACCATCCCATGTTAAAGGCATATGCATTGGAAGATGAAACGAGAACAGACAAAGACGATACATTTTTTGGAAGATGAGCGATTTAGATTTACAAAACAAGAAAGTAGCGCCATTCGCGAGTTCTGAAACAATCGATGGACAAATTGCTACTTTAAATTTAGGACCTACACACCCTGCAACTCATGGGATATTTCAAAATGTCCTTCAAATAGATGGCGAGAGGATTTTAAGTGCGGAGCAAACCATTGGGTATATTCATCGTGCTTTTGAGAAACTTGCAGAACACCGTCCGTATAACCAAATCACCCCAATTACCGACCGGTTGAATTATTGTTCTTCACCGATTAATAATATGGGTTGGCATATGACGGTTGAGAAATTAATCGGAGCGGAAATGCCTAAGCGCGTTGATTACATGCGGGTTATCGTTATGGAGCTCGCACGTATTGCAGACCATTTGGTGTGTAACTCTGTAATCGGAGTAGATACCGGAGCCTTAACAGGTTTTACTTATATGTTTCAAGAGCGGGAAAAAATCTACGATATTTATGAAGAGATTTGCGGGGCCCGTTTGACTACCAATGTGGGTCGTATAGGAGGGTTTGATCGCGATTTTAACAAAACGTTCATTACTAAATTGCGAACGTTCCTGAAAGAATTTCCCAAAAATCACGATGAGTTCGGATCACTTTTGGAGCGAAATCGTATTTTTATGGACCGCACTATCGGTGCAGGACCTATCTCTGCTGAGCGTGCGTTGAACTACTCTTTTGCAGGTCCCAATCTTAGGGCCGCAGGAGTGGATTACGACGTACGGGTAATGAAGCCATATTCTTCCTATGAAGACTTTGATTTCAACATACCTGTGGGTAATGATGGCGATACCTATGATCGCTTTATGGTGCGTCAATTGGAAATTAAAGAATCCCTAAAAATAATACACCAAGCATTAGAAAACTTACCCGAAGGGGATTACCACGCCGACATCCCAAGTTTTTATCTTCCCCCAAAAGAAGAAGTATACTCGAGTATGGAAGCGCTTATTTATCATTTCAAAATTGTTATGGGGGAAACGCCAATCCCTAAAGGAGAAGTGTATCATTCGGTAGAGGGGGGTAATGGAGAATTGGGATATTACTTGGTTTCAGACGGAGGTAGAAATCCATATCGCTTGCATTTCCGTAGACCCTGTTTTATCTATTATCAAGCGTATCCAGAAATGATTAAAGGTTCTCTTTTGAGTGATGCCATTTTAACTATGAGTAGTATGAACGTGATTGCCGGTGAACTAGACGCTTAAATCAAATAAACGTGGAAGAATTAAAACCTAACATTCAGTTTCCCCAAGAACTTTTAGACGAAGTTCAACGGTCTGTGAATATGTTTCCCGAAGGAAAACAAAAGAGCGCGTTATTGCGTGTTTTGCATCTTGCGCAAGCCCATTGGGGTTATTTGTCTTCGGATGTAATGGACTATGTAGCCCGTTTGTTGCACATCCAACCTATAGAAGTATACGAAGTAGCTACCTTCTATAGTATGTACGATACGACTCCTGTTGGAAAAGTTAAACTTGAGGTTTGTCGCACCGGTCCTTGCATGATTGAAGGCGCGGAGAAAATAATTTCTTATATCGAAAAACAATTGGGAATCAAAGAAGGCGAAACAACGCCCGATGGTTTATTCACGCTAAAAGCAGTAGAATGTTTAGGCGCTTGCGGTTATGCCCCCATGTTACAAGCAGGGGAGCAGTATCACGAACATCTTACCGAAGAGAAAGTAGATGAATTAATTGCAATGTATCGCCAAAAGCCTTTGGCAAATTATATGGGTTTGAAGCATGACTAGGAAATTATTATTAGAAAACGACCACATCGAAGGCATTCGCACCTACGACGTTTATCGTAAAAACGGTGGGTATCGGTCTGTAGAAAAAGCGCTTAAAACCATGTCTCCCGATGAAGTTGTGGAGGAGGTTAAGAAATCGGGTCTTCGCGGACGTGGAGGTGCTGGATTTCCAACCGGTATGAAATGGAGTTTTTTAGCGAAGCCAGACGGTGTGCCACGTCATTTATTGTGCAATGCCGATGAAAGCGAGCCGGGCACATTTAAAGACCGCTACTTGATGGAACGCATTCCACATTTACTAATTGAAGGAATGATTGTTTCTTCATTTGCACTTGGAGCGAACCAATCCTATATCTACATACGTGGCGAATACATGTATGTGTTACAGATTCTTGAGAAAGCCATACAGGAGGCTTATGCCAACGGTTGGCTTGGCAAAAATATATTAGGATCTGGCTATGATTTAGACTTATCCGTTGCGCCAGGTGCCGGAGCCTATATTTGTGGGGAAGAAACCGCGTTAATAGAAAGCTTGGAAGGGGAACGTGGAAATCCCCGCATGAAGCCGCCATTCCCAGCAGTTAAAGGTTTATGGCAACGCCCAACCGTTGTGAATAACGTAGAAACTATTGCTGCCGTTGTACCTATCATTAATGATGGTGGCGATGAATATGCAAAAATCGGAGTGGGTCGCAGTACCGGAACTAAGTTGATTTCTGCATCTGGAAACATTAATAAACCAGGCGTTTACGAGATAGAACTTGGAGTATCTGTTGAAGACTTTTTATATAGCGATCAATACTGCGGAGGAATAAAAAACGGCAAAAAACTAAAAGCTTGTGTTCCGGGTGGATCTTCCGTTCCTGTTTTGCCTCATTTTTTAGTGTGTAAAACCGCTACTGGAACAGACCGTTTGATGACTTACGAAAGTTTAGCAGAAGGCGGATTTGAAACAGGAAGTATGTTGGGGTCTGGTGGATTTATTGTGTATGACGAAGACCAATGTATGGTTAAAAACACATGGAATTTTGCCCGCTTTTATCACCATGAAAGTTGCGGACAATGTTCGCCTTGCAGAGAGGGTACCGGCTGGATGAAGAAAGTATTGCACAATCTCGAATTAGGTAAAGGCAAAGTTGAAGATATTGATTTGCTTTGGGATATTCAAAGCAAAATTGAAGGCAATACCATTTGTCCCCTCGGAGATGCGGCTGCTTGGCCAGTGGCAGCAGCTATTCGTCATTTTAGAGAAGAATTCGAATGGCATGTTAACGAACCTGTTTTGAGCCAAACCCGTAATTTCGGATTGGTAAGCGAAAAATCATTTATAACTCAAACCGTATAATTATGTCGGAAGACGCAAAAATCAAAATAACCATTGATGGTATAAGTACAGAAGTAGCTCCGGGAACAACTATTTTAAATGCAGCCCGGATGATTGGGGGTGATGTTGTACCTCCAGCCATGTGCTATTATTCTTCTTTGGAAGGAAGCGGGGGTAAATGCCGCACCTGCTTGGTTGAAGTCAGTAAGGGAAGTGAAAAAGACCCACGACCGATGCCCAAATTGGTAGTGAGTTGTTCTACGCCCGTTATGGACGGTATGGAAGTGCGAAACACTACGTCAGCCCGTGTATTAGAAGCCAGGAAAGGGGTGGTTGAGTTTTTACTCATTAACCATCCGTTAGACTGTCCCGTATGCGATCAAGCCGGTGAATGTCATTTACAAGATTTAGCTTTCGAACACGGACTAAGCAAAACCCGATATGAATTCAAACGACGTGAGTTTGATAAAGTTGATATCGGTGAATATATAAAACTACACATGACGCGATGCATTTTATGTTATCGGTGTGTATATACGGCCAACCAACTTACGAATGGCCGCGAACATGGTGTTTTGAAGCGCGGTGATGCGGCAGAAATTGGTACATTTATTGAGAAAAACTTAAATAATGACTTTATTGGAAACGTAATAGACGTTTGTCCAGTAGGGGCTCTTACCGATAAATCGTTCCGTTTTCGCAGTCGAGTTTGGTACACAAAACCTATGGATGCACATTGCGAATGCACCAAATGCAGCGGGAAGGTTGTTTTATGGATGATTGGCGATGAAGTAGCACGCGTAACAGCGAGAAAAGATGCCTATGGAGAAGTTAAAGACTTCATTTGCAACGAATGCCGCTTCGAGAAAAAAGAAAAAACAGATTGGATTGTTGAAGGACCCCGCACAATTAGTAAGCACTCGGTAATTTCAGCGAACCATTATGAAAGAGAAATCCCTAAACATACTATATTACTTAACAAGGCGTAATCATGGATAGTGCATTATTATTAGAAAAGTCAATTTTGGTTGCAATTTTGACCTTGATTACCTTGGGAATCGCCATGTACTCCACGTATGGCGAACGTAAAGTTGCTGCTTTTATGCAAGATCGTATTGGTCCGAATCGCGCAGGAAAATTTGGACTTTTGCAACCATTAGCAGATGGGGGGAAGTTGTTCTTTAAGGAAGAATTTATTCCTGTACAGGCTGAAAAATGGTTATTCATTCTTGGCCCTGCTGTGGCCATGGTTACCGCGACCATAACGAGCGCCGTAATTCCTTGGGGGACAGAAATCCCCATGTTCGGAAGAAATGTTCAACTTCAAGTAGCCGACGTGAATATTGGTGTCTTGTATATCATGGGGGTCGTTTCCGTTGGCGTATACGGAATTATGATTGGCGGCTGGGCAAGCAATAATAAATATTCTTTGTTTGGGGCCATTCGTGCCAGCGCACAAATGATTTCCTATGAATTAAGCATGGGTTTGGCATTAATTGCGGTGATTATGATGAGCGGAACCTTAAGTCTTCGCGAAATTGTAGCCCAACAATCCGGAATGAATTGGAATATTTTTTACCAACCCATTGGTTTTATCCTCTTTTTTGTTTCGGCTTTAGCAGAGTGTAATCGCGCGCCTTTTGACTTACCTGAGTGCGAAACAGAGCTTATTGGCGGTTATCATACCGAATATTCCAGTATGAAATTAGGGTTTTACTTATTTTCAGAATATGTAAATATGTTTGTTTCAAGCGCATTAATGGTTACCCTGTATTTCGGTGGATATAATTTCCCAGGTATGTCTTACATCTCTGATCCAACATTTCTGGGAATTGCACAAGTAGCCGTAATGTTTGCGAAAGTTTTCTTTTTTATATTCGTATTTATTTGGATCCGTTGGACTTTACCACGCTTCCGATACGATCAGCTCATGCATCTCGGTTGGAAAACCATGATACCTTTGGCCCTAGCCAATATGGTTGTTACCGGAGCTGTAATTTTGCTATTCGGTAATTAATCTAATATTTACGATAAATCAAAATAGTCGAGGCACTGCTCCATTGCAATGCCTCGACTTCCTTTTATATACACGTATTGAGAGTCGAGTGCATGCGTATCGAGCCAAGCCATCAAAGAGCTTGCCGTATCAAAAACAAAAGGGTACGAGGGTAGGGCTTTCTTAAATTCATCTCCTACAAAATATACATCTGTAAATCCTAATTCTTGCGTTAACTGAAATATCGCGAGGTGCTCGTAGCTGCTGTGCGCGCCCAATTCAAGCATATCACCCAATAAGAGGGTTTTTTTACCTTCAAGTGTGGCAAAGCTGCGAATTCCAGATTCCATACTACTTGGATTGGCATTGTAGGCATCTAAGAGTATTTGAGTGCCGTTCTTTAACATGATCCATTGGGAACGGTTCATGTTGGGTATATAAGCGGCAATTCCCTTAGCGATATTTTCAACAGATACACCATAATACAAACCGACACTTACAGCCGCTGCTAAGTTATAGGCATTGAATTTTCCTCCTAATTGGGCGTGTAAAATCCCATTAGGCTCTGCATCAACATATAACGAGGTCTGAAGGTAAGGCATTTCTATACTGACATCTATAAAAACAGAACACGAGCGATCCATTAAAGAGTAGGTGCGTAATTTATTCAAGCGTTTTGACATATTGTTTAACCACGGATCGTCGAAATTGACAAATGCCATGGCCTCGTCGCGCAACGCCATAAGATATAATTCACTTTCTTCTTGGGCTACCGACTCTAAATCGCTGAATCCTTCAAGATGTTCTTTGCCTATATTGGTGATTAATGCACTGTCGGCTTTGAACATCGCACACAACACTTTCATTTCACCGGGATGATTGGTGCCAAGTTCAACGATTCCGTATTCTGTGTCAGGTGTAAACGATAAAAGGGTCAAGGGCACGCCGATATCGTTATTGAAATTTCCTGGTGTTGATCGCGTTTTATAGGTGGTGCCGAGTACTGATTGGACCCACTCCTTGGTGGTGGTTTTGCCGTTACTTCCACCTATGGCAATGAGTTTAGTTGGGATTTGCTGTGTATGAAAACGGGCCAATTCAATAAGTGTGTGATTGGGGTTTTCAAACAAAATAATACGTTCATCGTTTATATTCGATGAATTAGTAACCACAAAAGAAGCTCCATTATCTAGTGCCAACTGGGCATATAAATTACCATTGAATCGCGCACCCGACAAGCAAAAAAACAGGGTGCCGCGTACGTCTTTTCGGGTGTCAGTACTGATTTTTTGACCGGTTTTTATAAAACAATCGTAGAGGTGAGGAATTTCACTGAAGTTCATATTCTAAAGTCAAAAATACATCAGCAATACAAATTATGGCTTTAAATTTTCGTATATTTGGTATTGTATGCTTAGAATTTGGGTTTTTATCTGTTTTTCCTTTTTTGGGAAGTTCCTTTTTTCTCAATTTGCCTTTGAAGTCAAAGAAGGCCCTTTGGTTCGGGTTTCCGGAATGGATCTTTCGCATGGATTTATGGGAGGCCTCAATTCACCTCAATTTTCCGAAGCGGATTTAAACAGAGATGGGAGAAAAGACCTAGTTATTTTTGATAGGGCTGATTTCAAGATTTATACTTTTTTGCGTTCTCAGAAAAATCAATATGTGTACGCGCCACAATACGAAGCCCAATTGCCCGCTGGGAAAAATATTTATGTCTTAAGAGATATGAATTCAGACGGATTGGAAGATGTTTTTACCGCTTCAGACGGCGGTGATTTGCTTATTTATAAAAACAATACCGGCATTGATGACAAGCGACTAAAGTTTGACACGGTGGGGCCTTGGTATTATCGCAATCAGTATGCCGACAATTATCCTATCCGTTACAATCCATTAAGTTTTTCAAATGCCGAAACCGATTTATTGGGAATTGAGGATATTGATGGCGATGGAGATATCGACATTGTAAATTACGACCAGTTCAATCTCACGTATATGATGTTTAAAGATGTGCGCAGTGAAAAAAACTGGGATAAAGACACCTTTGAGTTTCAGAATATGGATTATTGCTTTGGGTATTTCTGGGAAGGGTTTGATAGTGAAATCAGATTGAATACATGTCCTTTTGATCTTGATTTCCCGTTGAAACTTAAACCGCGACATGTGGGTGGTGCAAGTTGCTGGTTTTTTGATGAAGATGGCGATGGTGATATGGAAATGTATCTCTCTAATCTGGATTTCAAACGCATTACCCGCTTGGTTAATGGCAAAGCTGATTTTAATCAATCTTATGATACTATGATTTCGGTGGACTCTATTTTCTTAGACGGCAAGCCTTTTGACAGCTATACATTTCCCGCTGGTTATATGATTGATGTCGACAATGATGGATTAAAAGACATGGTTGTTGCTCCGAATTCAGCATTTGAGACTAAGGAGCGGAATCAAATCATGTATTATAAAAACCATGGGACAAAAAAGGGAGCCGATTTTAAATTGAATAGGTCAAATTTTATAATCGAGCAAATGGTAGACTTGGGTGGCCAGAGCAGCCCGGGGCTTATAGACATAGATTCCGATGGCGATTTAGACTTATTGGTCTTGAATAATGGAGATTATGCTGAAACAATGGGTCTAAGTGACCGGTTGTCCTTGTTTGAAAATAAAGGAGATAAGCAAATTCCAATCTTTCAAATAATCAATTCTGACTTTTTAGGATTGTCTGATTCTGCACTGGTGGGTTCTACCTTATCTATCGGAGATATCGATAATGATGGCATCTCCGATATTCTTATAGGTACAATGAAAGGTCAGTTGTTTTGGTTCAAAAAAGAAATGAATCGTTGGGAGTGTAAAAGCAATCAATTGGTCCAATATTCGAGACAACAAGGTGAAAGTAGTTGGGCGCCCGCAGTTATCGATTACAATAAAGACGGAATTAGCGATTTGTTAATTGGTTTTTATAATGGGAATGTTGCCTTGTTTAAAGGTACGTCCTCTAAAGGAACGCCTTCGTTTGAATGGATTACCTCAAAGGCCTGGGGTATGAAAGCCAATGAATGGATGTTGCAAAATAGTGAGCCGAATTTCTCGAGTTACGGATATGCGGCCCCGGCTGTTTCAGACATTGATGGGGATGGAAGTCCAGAAGTTCTTATTGGAGGCATTGAGAATGTCCTGCGCGTGTATCATATCGAAGGACATGATCCATCTGATTCGCTAATTGCCAATGATAACATTCTATTTAGGGTTAGTGAGGGTGATACAAGTTCATTGCGAATTGGTGGTAGAATACGACCTTGTGCGGGTGATTTAGCTGGCGACTCTATTCCGGAGTTAATCTTGGGTAATTTACGCGGGGGATTGAATTTCGCATCGCATATTCTTTCCGATGAAATATCCGTCAATACCCAAAATCCGATTAAGAGATTTGCTAAAATCCAACCCAATCCGGTGCGACTTGGGAGTAGGTTTGATGTGGTTTCCCCAGATTTAAAAGAAAAATGGATCGTGACGGTCTACGATTTGCACGGAAAACAGGTGCATGAATCTTTAATTAATGCCGGAGAATCGGGTGTATCAATACGTACCGATGGCATGAGCGCCTCTTTGTATTTTGTAAACATAAGTAACAGCTTAAGAGGTTCAAATTCAACGCATAAGATTATTGTACTTGAATAATTTGTTTATTCAGTATTTCAAATCTATTTTCTACAAATTCATATTCTTTGTTGTCGTTTGAAGCCACAAATATGGCTTTTTGACTCCGCTGCTGTTCTATTAAATTTTGATAAAGCAAAATTCCCGCAGCATCTAGATTGGACAAGGGCTCGTCAAGGAATGAAATAGGGGTGTCACACAGTAGATTACCACAAAGCTTAACGCGTTGTTTCATACCAGAGGAATAATTCCCGATTGGTTTGAGCAACGTTTTTTGAGTAAAACCGCAAATGTCCGAAATGTAATCGAGTGTCACATGGGCTTGCATTTGTTTGACTTTTTGTAAAAATGCAAACCATTCCGATAAATTCAACTCTTCTGGCAATTCCATTGCTGGAGAAGAAAGGGCATATTGATAAAAACGCGCATTTTCTGAAATTGATGCCTCGTTGATTTTCCATTCGATACTACCTTCTGTGGGTGTGATTTGACCCGCAAGCATTAAAAGAAACGTTGATTTCCCTGATCCATTGTTACCAAGCAGGGCATAGGAGTTGCCTGGGCTTAAATCAAAGTTAATATGGATATCTCTAAAAAGCCACTGTCGATAAAAGCTTTTACCAGCACCAATGACATTAATTACACCCATCTGCTACTTATTCAAGTACCCTTTCATAATACCGCGATCAGACTCTTGAATAAACGCAAGAATTTCATCGCGTTCTGGCGATGGAGGGAATGATGCTTGTATTAGTTTCAGGGCTTTAGCTGTATTTGAACTTTTTACAAACAGCGTTCTGTATATGTCTTGAATTTCCGCAATTTTCTCGTTCGCAAATCCCCGTCGACGCATTCCAACACTGTTGATGCCTTCGTAGGCTAGAGGTTCACGAGCTGCTTTGGTATAGGGTGGAACGTCTTTTCTCACTAGTGATCCACCAGAAATCATAACATGTTTTCCGATGTGAACGAATTGATGTACCAATGCCGCACCGCCTAAAATGGCCCATTCTCCAATATTTACATGTCCGGCAACCTGCACACTATTGGCTAAAATACAATGATCTTCTACCACGCAATCGTGAGCGAGATGCACGTAAGCCATAAGCAATACATAATTTCCAACACGCGTGGCACCTGAAGCATTAGTTCCTTTATTAATGGTAACATATTCACGGATAGTGGTATTGTTTCCAATAATAGTATGGGTTTCCTCTCCGTCGAATTTCAAATCTTGAGGGATAGCACCTATGGAAGCACCTGGGAAAATTTTACAATTCTTACCAATACGGGTCCCTCTAAAAATAACGGCTCCCGACATAACATGGGTTCCTTCATCAATTTCGACATCGGCGTGAATGGTAACAAATGGGTCGATTACTACGTTATCGGCAATTTTTGCCGACGGATGAACGTATGCAAGAGGCTGTATCATGGTAAAGTTATTTGATTTTCGCAATTTGGGCCATGAGTTCAGACTCACAAACCAATTTTTCACCTACCCAAGCACGGCCTTTCATTTTGCAAATGCCACGTCTCACGGGTTCCATTAATTCTAATTTCATTATCAAAGTATCGCCAGGGACAACTTTGTCTTTGAATTTAGTGTTGTCAATCTTCATGAAATAAGTGGCGTAGTTCTCTGGGTCTTCAACCGTACTTAACACCAATATGCCACCTGCTTGTGCCATGGCCTCTATTTGTAATACCCCCGGCATAATTGGATCTCCAGGGAAATGTCCATTAAAAAAAGGTTGGTCGTATGTGATATTTTTGATACCTACTACATGAGTAGCTGAAATTTCCATGATTTTGTCTACGAGCAGAAACGGGTGGGCGTGGGGTAGCATTTTTATAATGTCCTTCGTTGCGTACACGGGCTTATCATTTGGATCGTAATGGGGTCGACCCTCCTGTTTTCTGCGCATTTCTTTTTTAATCACTTGCTTAACTTTCTTAGCAAAGGCAATATTAGAGGCATGTCCAGGCCTTGCTGCCATGATTTGACCTTTAATAGCCACGCCAATTAAGGCCAAGTCACCTACCATATCAAGAAGTTTATGTCTTGCAGGTTCATTGCTAAAACGCAGTTCAAGGTTGTTTAGAATGCCATCTTTCTTTACTTCAATGGATTCTTTATTGAATATTTTCGCTAATCGGTCTAACTCCTCTTGATTAACTACTTTGTCAACCACCACGATGGCATTATTCAGATCACCACCTTTTATTAAATTGTTGTGCAACAAATACTCTAATTCGTGAAGAAAACAAAAGGTGCGACAGGGAGCAATTTCTTTTTTAAAGTCGGCCAAATTTGTCAGCGATGCGTGTTGGGTTCCAAGTACGGGTGAGTTGTAATCTACCATAACAGTTAAACGATAATCGTTAACGGGCATAGCGATAATTTCAACTTGATTTTCCTCGTCCTGGAAATGAATATTATACGGGATTTCAAAAAATTCTTTTTCTGCGTCAAGTTCTTCAATGCCAATCTTTAATATGCCCTCAACAAAAGCAATAGATGAACCATCCATTATAGGCATTTCGGGACCGTTAACTTGAATTAATGCGTTGTCTACTTCACTGCCAACTAAGGCAGCTAACACATGTTCAATGGTAGATACACTGGCTCCGTTTTTTTCTAATGTGGTGCCGCGACTGGTATCGGTAACCAGATCGCAATCGGCTTCAATTATAGGTTGATCTGCCAGGTCCACGCGTTGGAACTTATAGCCGTGGTAGGCTTCCGCTGGACACAATGTTACGGTTACTTTAGCACCGGTGTGCAAACCAACGCCGTCGAAGCTAATGGCCTCTTTTAGGGTTGTTTGTTTTGGATTTATATTACTCATGTGAAGATTTGAGTGTGTCGATTTCTCGTTTTAGTTGTTTGATTTCCTTCTGTAACTGGCTCACTTTTTGAGCACCAACTACACCGCGAAGATACGCATTTACATCCATTGCGGGGGTTCCTGTCATTTTCTGGTTGGATTCCTTAACACTGCCTGTTACACCTGCTTGTCCGCCGAATGAATTCATGGGGGCTATCGTTATGTGCCCCGCTACGCCTGCCTGACCGCCAAAAACGCAATGATGTCCAATGGTTGTGCTACCCGCGATTCCTGTTTGGCTTGCAACCACCACGTGTTCGCCAATTTCTACGTTGTGTGCTATTTGTACTAAATTATCGAGTTTAGTGCCTTTTTTAATCAGGGTTTTTCCCATTGTTGCACGATCGATACAGCAATTAGACCCAATTTCTACATCATCCTCTATTTCAACAATTCCTACTTGAGGGATTTTCATGTACGTTCCATTAACGGGCGCAAATCCAAATCCATCGCTTCCAATAACAGATCCCGCGTGGGCTGTAAATCTATCGCCTATTTGCGTTTTACTGTAAATCGTTACACCAGGAAACAAGGTAGCCTCATTGCCGATACGGCAACCATCTGCAATGCTAACGCGCTCATGTATTTGGGCTCCAGATCCGATTTGAACATTTTCACCGATAAAGGCAAACGGACCCACATAGGCATTTGCCCCTATTTCAGCCGAAGGATGAATATAAGCCTGTGGGTGAATTCCGGTTTTTTTAATATTAGGATTGAAATAGGCTTGTAAAATTTGACAAAATGCGAAGTAGGGATTGTCATGCGCTATTAAGGTAGGATGAACTTCTTTTGAAGGTTGGAAGTTTTTGGGGATAAATATTATTCCACAGCGGGTTTCGTAAACTTGTGATTCGTATTTTAGGTTAGCAAAAAAGCCTAAGGCATCGGTATTTCCTTCGTTTAGTTTCGCAACCGTTTGAATTTCTGCATTTTCATCGCCGATTACCCTTCCTCCGGTAACCAAAGCGATTTCTTTTGCTTTTAAAATCATCATACGGCACAAAGTAACGATTTCTATTTGAGCTTTCCGAAATACGCGTACTAAAACAAGAGTAATTAAAAAAAATGTCTATTTTAGCCGAAATTTAAGAAAAATCTAACCTAAAAATATGAGTTCAACAGCTACATTATCAAGCACTCCAAAAGGACATCCTAAAGGTCTCTACGTCCTATTTGTGACGGAAATGTGGGAGCGTTTTAGCTATTACGGCATGCGCGCCCTCTTCGTTTTATTCATGACCAAAGCCTTGTTGATAGACAAAGCGCTGGCTTCGGATATTTACGGAAGTTATACCGGTTTGGTTTACCTAACGCCCCTTATTGGAGGCTATATGGCTGATCGCTATTGGGGAAATCGCAAATCTATTGTTATCGGTGGTATCATGATGGCTGTAGGTCAATTTTTTATGTTCATCGCGGGCTCCGTTTATCAGTCCGAATCCGCACCCTTTTTCATGTTTACCGGACTTGCCTTTCTTATTGTGGGAAATGGATTCTTCAAGCCTAACATTTCAACGATGGTGGGACAATTATACCCAGAAGGTGATAAGCGGGTTGATTCTGCCTTTACCATCTTTTACATGGGTATAAATCTTGGCGCTTTCATTGCACCATTATTGTGTGGTTATTTGGGTGATACTGGAAACCCGGCCGACTTTAAATGGGGTTTCTTAGCAGCTGGAGTTGGTATGATATTGAGTTTGGTATTGTTCATAACGCTCAAAAATAAATACATAGTAACACCAGAGGGTGTTCAAATTGGTGAAAAATCTAACAGCTCCCGCGACGAAGTAGAAACAACCGAAAAGGTTCCCGCAGATCCAAAGCGCATGTTTATGTGGGTGGGTATATTTGCCGTCTTGTTTGGTTTGTTTTTCAAAGTCTTCGAATTGGACCTCATTGGTTCTTTTATATTCGGACTTACTATCGCAGCGCCTGGTTTTATTATAACAGATCCGTCGTTGTCACTTATGGAGCGGCAGCGGATTTGGGTGGTATATATCGCAGCGTTTTTTGTTATCTTTTTCTGGGCGGCCTTTGAACAAGCCGGAGCTTCCTTGACCTATTTCGCGGAAGAACAAACCGATAGAAATCTTTTGGGATCTGTAATCCCGGCCTCTTATTTCCAATCGGTTAATGCCTTAGCTATTGTTATTTTCGCACCAATCTTTGTTTGGATTTGGGGAATTCTTGGAAAAAGAAACATGGAGCCCGCATCGCCATTCAAACAAGCACTCGGTCTATTCTTATTAGCATTAGGATATTTGGTTATTGCTTTCGGTGTTAAAGGAATCGACCCAAGCACCAAAGTAAGTATGGTTTGGCTCGTAAGCTTATATACCATCCACACATTGGGTGAGTTGTGCTTATCGCCAATCGGACTTTCTATGGTGAATAAATTATCGCCTGCGCGTTTTGCATCGCTCCTTATGGGAGTGTGGTTTTTATCGACCGCTTCTGCCAACAAATTTGCAGGAACACTAAGTGCATTGTATCCCGAAGAAGTAAAAGTTGAGAAAGAATTTTCACCTCAAATTTCTGCCGCAGATTTAAAAGTAATTGAGTCTAATTTAATTGATACACTCATTTTCAAGTCAGAGCCTAAAGGAGAATACGAGTTGCCAATCGCCACTTTTTCCCTCAGTAAGGAAGTTGAAGGCTCGTCTGTTATTAAAGGTTTAAAATACAACGAACAAAGCCAACACGGTACCGTTAGTTTATTCCACATGAAATTAATCAAAGGATTAAATAAAAACTTTACTAGTGCCGTTATGATCAATGAATCCATGGTTCTTACGATTGAGAAAATTGAAAAAAAGCTTGACGATGGTACTTTCAAAACCACATCAAATGCTCAAGTTTGGAATTTAAAGCCCGAAAAGCCCAAGTTAGCAGGTTTTCAAGTCAATACCTTGTATGACTTCTTCATGATCTTTGTAATCATGGCCGGTGCCGCAAGTGTGTTTTTATTCTTCCTTAGCAAAAGATTACTCGTTTTAATGAACGGAATACGGTAAGATTAACCGAATTATGAAAAAAGGCCGTCAATTTAGACGGCCTTTTTTCATTTATAGTACGTTATACATACTATTTTTATTTGCTTTAGGCGATTATTTGGATTGTAGCTTTAATGCTTCTGCCAATAAAATGCCTTTGTCTATAGGAACCACACCGCGTTTTTCACAAACCAATCCGCCGGCTAGGTTACTGAGCTCAGCAATATCACTAGGGTGGAGGTTCAGAGCAACGCACAAGCTCGCTACTGCAATAACCGTATCTCCAGCGCCAGAAACATCGGCAATGGTGCGTATGTGAGCCGGTTTCCTAAAAAAAGAACCTTTATCACTTATAACTACGCCACGCTCACTTAAGGTGACTAACGTACGCTCGTTATGCATTTCTGACTCCAAAAGGCCGATTGCTTTTTCGATTTCCTCCAAGGTTTCCAACACGGCACCCTCAAGATTTAATCCTTCACGCATTTCTTTTAAGTTTGGCTTAAAAAGAGTTGTATTTTTATACTCTTTAAAATTCGATTTTTTAGGATCAACCACAGTAGGGATATTCATTGATCGGGCTTTAGAGATGAATTTTTCAATATTTCCCTTGTGTAAAACACCCTTGTTATAATCCTCAAAAATCACCACATCACAATGTTCAATTTCTCGATTGAAGTGTTCGTCGAGCAAATAGGTATCTAATTGTTCTAAGTCTGATTTGACTTCGTGATCAAAACGCAGCAACTGATAATTATTGCCAATTACGCGTGTTTTGGTAGTGGTTTTCCTCTTGTCACTTTGCAAAAGGGCCTTGTTATAAATGCCTTCTTGATCTAAAATACTTTTTAATTCTTCTCCTTCTTTATCGGTGCCGATAACCGAACAGATGATTGGTATTCCGCCCATCGCTTTAATATTACGAGCCACATTACCAGCTCCGCCCAATCGGGAGTCGAAATGACTAACATCAACAACAGGCACTGGGGCTTCCGGAGAAACGCGATCTACTTTTCCGAATATATAATTATCGACCATAACATCGCCTACTATTAGTACCCGAAGACCTTCGAACTTTTGAAATGTTTGTTTAATATCCAGTTTTGGAGTCATGGTGCAAATATACAATTTAAATTAGCTGACTTACGGCTTGTTTAATCCTAGAAACGGCTTCTATGATTTGTTCTTCTGAAGTAGCGTAGGACAAACGTATGCATTTTGGGGCTCCAAATGCGGAACCTGAAACAGTAGCTACATGGGCGTTCTCAAGGAAATATAGGGCTAAATCATCGGCATTGTTAATTACAAATCCATTGCCATTGGATTTCCCAAAGAGTTCGGATACATCCGGGAAATAATAAAATGCACCTTCGGGGATTTTGAACTTAAAAGTGGCAATTTCAGAAAGTAAACGTCCCATCAATTCTCGCCGACGTTCAAACGCAATCCGCATCGTTGCGACTTCTAATTTAGATTCTGGGCTGCTCAACGCGATAACACCGCCTGCCTGACCCAACGTATTGGCGCCACTGCTAATCATGCCTTGATAACGTTCGCAGGCCGAAATCCATTCTTGAGGACCTGCCATATATCCAATGCGCCAACCCGTCATTGCGTACCCTTTTGACAAGCCATTAACGGTGGCTACCCGATTGTGCATTTCGGGGAAGGAAGCCAAGGATCGCGGCCGATCAACATATACAATCTCTTGATATATTTCATCGCTGATTACCAATATTTGGGGATAATCAGCCAAAACAGCAACCCATTCCGATAGTTCTTCCGTACTCATTACCGATCCGCTTGGATTGCAAGGACTTGAAAAAATCATCAACTTCGTTTTATCTGAAATATGCGATCTTAGTTGTTCGGCTGTGACTTTGTAATTGTTTTCGTAGTCCGCCGGTACTTCAATCGGAATACCGCCTGCGTATTCAACCATACTCGTATAACTCACCCAAAAAGGGGCGGGGATCAAAACTTCGTCTCCAGGATTGACTACCGTCATGACCGCATTGAAAATACTCTGCTTCGCGCCATTGCTAACAATAATCTGACTTGGCTCTACGTTGATATTGTCGTCGCGCAATAACTTAATTTGAATAGACTTGCGAAACGCTAACGTGCCTAAAACAGGGGGATAATGCGTATCGCCATTGTCTAGGGCGGTTTTAGCGGCCTCGCATATAATTGATGGCGTGTCAAAATCAGGCTCGCCAATGCTTAAACTGATTACATCAATTCCTTGATCTTTTAATTCACGGGCTTTCTTTGTCATCGCGATGGTTTGGCTTTCAACCACCCGCTGCATTCGATTGCTAAGATTCATCTCTGTACAATAATACCACTAATGTTTCAACTTTTACGGGTATTTTTGCCATAATGCGCATACTTTTTGTAGCCAATCGAATGCCGTATCCCCCTTATCGCGGCGATAAGTTGAAAATCTTCAATTTGATGGGTGAATTAATCGATAAACATGAAATTCACTTGTTAACTATTGCCGAAAATCAACAAGATTTAGATTCAATTCAACCGTTATTACAACCGCTAGGCAACGGTTCCAAAATCATTACAAGAATAGAATACATATACCGCCCGATCTGGATCTCCGCTTTTTATACCTTAATGGGTGTGTTTACAAGAAAGCCGTTTCAAATTGCTTTTTTTCAATCCAATAAATTCAGAAAAAAGCTTAAAAACCTACTTGATACCCAACAATACGATGCCATTCATGTTCAGCACATACGAATGGCTCAATATTTTGAGGGCATCGATAAAACCAATGTAATTTTAGACTTACCCGATGCCTTCAGTATGTATTGGCAAAGACGAAAAGACAAGTCCCGCCATATTTTACAGAAGTTTTTTGCCGCAGTTGAGTTTAAAAGATTGTATCAATTTGAACAAAAAATGATACCTCAGTTTGCTAAAACATTGGTTTGTAGCACCGTTGATCAAAGTTTCCTCATGGAAAGCACAGGGGTGCGAGTGGATCTTTTAGAGAACGGCGTGGATGTGAATCAGTTTTATCCACGTCCCGAAATTGAATTCGTTCACGGTAGAATACTTTTTACTGGGAACATGAGCTATGCGCCCAATATTGATGCACTCCATTATTTTCTTGAAGAAATTTGGCCCTCAATATTACAAAACTTCCCCGGTGCAACTTTTGTAATCGCAGGACAAAAACCGGGCAAGTGGATTCAATCATTGGCCTCGGATAAAATTACCGTAACAGGATTTGTTCAGGACTTGGCAAAAGAATATGCATCTGCTCACGTGGTTATCTCACCGCTTAGAATCGGAGCAGGCACTCAAAATAAAGTCCTTGAAGCGTTGTCTATGAATATTCCTGTTGTAACGACACATGTAGGATACGAAGGACTTGAATTACCCACAAATGCTGGGGCATTATTATCAATGAATGCATCGGAATTTGCCAATAATACACTGAGGCTTTTGAATGACGTTCCATTTAGGAATGAAACCGGGAAAATGGGGGGCGAATTAATACGCGCTAAATTTTCTTGGGAAGCCATAGCGAAGAAATTAGAAGCCTATTTATTGAATGTTCAAAGAGGCCAAGGTTAACCCTTTTGTCTTATTTTTGGAAATATTTCTCAAATCAAACTAATGAAACACCTAACAACGCTTTTGTTTAACCTATCCCTTGTTGGTTTATTAACAGCCCAAACGTCTCAAAATGATACGTTAGTCAGTTCATTTATGGACCAACTGGATTTTAGAATGATTGGTCCCGCAACCACCAGCGGACGAATTTCTGATTTAGCAGTGAATCCCAACAATCATTCGGAATATTATGTGGCCGCAGCTGCTGGTGGGGTTTGGAAAACGACCAACGCGGGTATCACTTTTACTCCGATTTTTGATCAATATGGCGTACAAAGTATTGGCTGTATAACCATAGATCCTAACAATCCGAACGTAATATGGGTAGGCACGGGTGAAAACAACAACCAAAGAAGCGTTGGGTATGGAAATGGACTCTATAAAAGTGAAGATGCGGGAAAATCGTTCAAAAATGTGGGTTTAAAAGAGTCCTTTCATATTGGCATGATACAAATTAACCCAAGCAATTCACAAGAAATTTGGGTAGCCGCTTATGGTCCTCTTTGGGGGAAAAAGGGCGATAAAGGAATTTACCAAAGTAAGGATGGCGGACAGTCATGGAATTGCCTTTTAAACCCTGAAAATGCGGGTTTCAATGAAGTTCATTTGGATCCGTTCAATGCAAAAACTATTTATGCCTGTGCGCATCAAAGGAAAAGACACGAATGGACCTATTTAGGTGGTGGTCCTGAAAGTAGTATCTATAAATCCACAGACAATGGAGTAACGTGGAACAAAATCAATAATGGATTGCCAAAAGGCGATAAAGGAAGAATTACCATGGAAGTAGCTCAAAATACACCTGGTAAATTAACCGCAGTCGTTGAAACCCAAGATAAATCTGGTGGTGTATTTGTTTCAACCGATTACGGACATAGCTGGACTAAAGTCAACGATTTTTTTACTTCTGGGAACTATTATCAAGAGGTATTTCAAGATCCTAAAAACGATTTGAGATTATTTTTTATGGATACCTATCTACACTTTTCTGAAGATGGGGGCAAAACCGTTAAGCGATTTCCCGAAAAATACAAACACGTTGATAATCATGCTATTTGGATAGATCCTACCAATTATAAACACCTATTGGTTGGATGCGACGGCGGATTATATGAAACGTTTGACTACGGTGAAAATTGGGATTTTAAAGAAAACTTGCCTATTACGCAGTTTTATCGGGTATCGGTAGACAATGCCAAGCCTTTTTACAACATATATGGGGGGACTCAGGATAATTTTTCTATAGGCGGACCGAGTCGAAACAATACCACCAATGGCATTACCAATGAAGAGTGGTTTGTTACCGTTGGGGGCGACGGATTTAAAACACAGATTGATCCTAAGAACCCCAATATTGTGTATTCTCAGTGGCAATATGGTGGGTTGGTTCGTTTCGATAAAAAAACGGGTGATCAAGTCGATATCAAGCCTTCTGTTATATTTGGTGCCGAGCCTATCGTTTGGAATTGGGACGCGCCGTTAATCATAAGTAAATACAACGCTGAAAAGTTGTATTTCGCCGCAAATCGATTGTTTGTATCCGAAAACCGTGGGGATTCTTGGAAAGAAATTAGCGGTATTATGGGACGTGAATTAGACAGGAATAAATTACCTGTGATGGGGAAAGTTTGGGGGTTAGATGCAGTGGCTAAAAACCAAAGTACCAGTATATATGGCAATATTACCGCGTTGTGCGAAGGCGAAAATGGAGTCTTGTGGATTGGTACGGATGATGGACTTGTTTACAATACTACCAACGATGGTAAAAGTTGGAATAAATATGAAGCGCCTAAAGAAACTGGAGTTAATCTAGCATTAAATGCGAAGGAATCTATCACCATTTATCCATTTGTAACCGATATAGAAGTAACCAAGGACGGAGATTGCATAGTCGCGTATGACAATCACCGCCAAGGCGATTTTAAGCCCTATATATTCAAGCTTAACAGTAAAAAGGGTCAGTTTACTGCCATTACTAAAGGAATACCGGATAATCATCCGGTGAAAACCTTGTGGATTGATCCTGTCGACGAAGATATCTTGTGTGTGGGTACAGAATTTGGCTTGTTTATTTCCCTAAATAAAGGCGTTACCTTTAGTTCCTTTGGGAAGAACCTTCCTCCAGTTGCCATTAAAGACATTGTATATCAAACGGAAGAACAAGACCTTGTTGTAGCTACTTTTGGCCGTGGATTTGCCATTTGCGACGATTATCATCTCGTACGTGAAATGAAATCAAATCCAAAGAAATGGATCAATGCTAACCAACATGCTTTCTTTTTGCCCTATGAAAAATTGGGTGGGAAGGGCAACGGATTCAGGGGAGCTAGTAGATTTAATGGTAATAATTTAGACGAGAAGCTTAAACTATATGTTTACGTAGATAAGTTAGAAGGCACTCTAAAAGATTCCCGAAAATCTAAGGAGAAAAAACAAGATGATTACTATCCAACATTAGATGAAATCAGAGCGGAATCCGAAGAATTAGCGCCCAACTATGTTATGAAGGTAAAGACTTCTGGTGCAGATGAAATCAGTACAATAAATGTTAAATTACAGAAAGGTTGGAATACTATTTCTTGGGATTTAAGATTGGGATTAGAACCGTTCGCGTTTGACAATCAAGGAGGTGAAATCGTATATGGACCTTATGTTGCTCCAGGTACATACAAATTCTCCTTGTTGAAATCGGATTCGAAAACGGGTACTTTGGCCCCTTTTGAGGCGGGCCTAGGTGGAGCTGTAAATCTTACGTATCTTTTTCCTGAGAGTGATTTGGTTCGATTGAATGAGACTAGATTGGCTAATTGGGATTCGATTAAAGCGGCGCGTAAGGAATTTATCACAATTCAAAACTGCTTTAAAGAGTTGGAAAACCGCATAAACAAGGCTATCGAAATTTCTCCTTGGCAAGCCAAGTGGACTGACGCTGATAGACTACAACTAATTCAAAGCAAAAAGGCGATGAACATATTTTCCTACAAGCTCAATGGGGGTGATCCAATAGTGAAATACGAATTCCCAACGGATAAAAGCCTACAATCCGAATTATTCAATGTGTTCTATTCAATGAAGGAAAGCCTACAAGCCCCCACTTTGAATCACATGGAATCCATATCTGAGATTAGAATTGAAATGCAAAATATAGCTCCAGCAATAATTGCCCTCGAAAAGCAATTAAAAGCACTAGAGCTGAAAATGAATTAATTCAGCGGTTGGGATATTAGCTTTTGTTCCACAAGTACAAACCTTGCGAATAGTTCTTCGCTGTACCATTGGTATTGCCTGGTTAGGGCAATTACCTTTTTGTGGGTTTCGTCTTTATACGCGTATTGTTTAACCGCTTCAGGGTTTCGCCATATGCTGATGGTGGCTTGTTGGATAAAAGGAAGCTCCCCAATGCCAATCGCAAATTGCAAGTCGTCGAATTTATACAATTCGTTCGCGGTTCTCCCTACTTTTGTCCAAAACTGAACAATTCTTCGGAGTTTTATGCGCGCTCTTGTGAGAACGACAACGGTAGAGTCTGGTGTGAAATCGGTTGTTTTAGTAAACGGATTTACCTTCGACCACAATCCGTGTGAAATCACGTTTTGAAGATAAAAAACTTTAACCTCGCTACATTTTGCTTTATACGTCTTGAAATAGGAGTTGTTTTCAAAGAAGCTTTCCGCATGAGTTCTATCATCCCATACCAATAGCCAACAATACGTGCTCAAACTTGGGGTAAAGTCAAATCCTTTACCTCCACCGGACCCCATGGATTTCACAAATTGCAATCCCGGAATTCTTTTAAGTCTAAAAAGTGCGAGTGGAACTTGTTGAAAGGCCCAAAATTGATTTCGTATACCTGAGGTTTTAAAAATAACAAGGGTCGTAATTTGTCGTTCCATTTTATCGCTTTTGTAAAACTACGGTTTGAATTCCGAACGGAATTAATTTCTCCAAAAGGAAAATAGGAGCTAGGATGATTTTCCAAGCTACAAGGGACCAAAAATAGGGCTCCATACTTTCCGACCAATTGGTGCGTTGTTTTTGACGATGCCCTAACCACCATAAAGTAAATGCGGATAAGGTTCCATAGGATTGGTGTCGGACCAATTTCCATTTATCTTTGGGAAACAAGACCGTCCAACTGATGCGACTGAACAACGTTATATGCCGTGGACTATGCCAACCTTGCCAATGTTTTTTCTGTAATTTCTGTAAAACACCTTCGTACATCGGGACCTCAATTATCACATAACCATTAGGTTCTAACAAATCATGAAATCTAGCCACAGTCGTTTTTAAATCATAATCGTGCTCTAAATAATGCCATGCGCTTATGAGATGGAATTTCTCGTCGAATTGAACCGTTTTCCAATCACATGCGTTTAAGGTAAGATTTGTATATTTTGGATTTTCCCAATCTGCGGAAACAAAATCAACACCCGTGCAAGAAATTGACGGGTCTTTTGACAAATGCGCTAGAAAATCGGGTTTGCCGCAACCTACATCTAAAACCCGCACGGAGGTCTGTTTCGGCAAATAGGGCAGTACCACTTTTTTGCGTTTTTCATTTAATTTGGCATCATCCCATTCTACAAAATTCGAAAATTTACCCCAAGCTGCTGATCCTTTATAGGGCAAGTAATGTTCGGTATAATAGGCGGAAAGGGAATCGCTCGATACCGGATTTCCCAAGAAAACAGATTGGCACGATTGACAATAATTGAAATTGTAAATCTCCGTATTTTGACGGTGCATCATGGCATTAGTTTGAACATAGGCATTGGTTTGCGTGCTAGAACAAACCGAACAGGTATTTTCGTTT
>CAMBBZ010000017.1 GCA_945863965.1 Chitinophaga pinensis
ATTAATTTAGAATTATTACCAATTCAAATAGGAAACATCCGGTAATAGTGTCAGATTTTGATCTTTTACCTCGTAAATACTGCCACCATATTTTTGAATTAAGCGATAATCGTGGGTGGCCATTAGAACAGAGGTACCCTCTGAACATATTTTTTGAAGCAATTCCATTACCTCATCACTAACTCGTGGATCTAAACTGCCCGTTGGTTCATCGGCTAATACCAATTTAGGATTATTGAGTAAGGCACGCGCAATTACCAATCGTTGTTGCTCACCGCCGCTTAGCTCTGAAGGATATTTATACCCTTTATTTTCCAAGCCCACAGTGGCGAGTACCTCATTACACCGTGCCAAAATAACCTCGCGTTTTTTCCAACCGGTGGCCTTAAGTACGAATATTAGATTATCTAAAGCCGAACGATCGCTAAGCAATTGGAAATCTTGAAAAACAATACCTAATTGCCTTCTTAAAAAAGGAATTTTAGATTCTTTTAAACCGTTTAACTGTATTCCACTAACCTCTGCTTGTCCTTCTGTGAGGGGAATTTCCCCATAAAGCGTTTTAAGAATCGTCGATTTTCCGGAGCCGGTTCGGCCCACTAAAAAAACAAATTCACCCGCATGCACGGTTAAATCGATATTCCTTAATATGGGTATACGCCCTTGGTATAAAGTGGCTTGCTCTATTTTTATCGGAAATTCCACATTACAAAAATATGCAAAAGAAAATGCAGTCGGTGGTCGACATATTCACACCTCGTTCGAGTGTATAGATTCCTCAACGAATATTCCAGTCGATACCTGCGCGTTGATGCTGTTGGAGGAATTGATTGACCAAGCTAAAATGCGCGCAACCGAAAAACCCGCGATAGGCCGATAAGGGACTGGGGTGAACGCTTGAAAGGACTAAGTGATTGCCGGTGTCAATGTTTTTCATCGCTTTTTGCGCCTGTTGACCCCAAAGTAAGAAAGCCACCGGATCCGATTTTTCAGCAATATGCTGCAAAGTCGGGATTGTTAGTGTTTCCCAATTTAAACTTTGGTGCGATAAGGGCTTAGAATCCTCCACACTCAATATGGTATTTAGCAAAAAGACCCCTTGAGCCGACCACGCATGCAAATCACCATGTTCATGCACACTCCCAGGAATGTCGCGCTGTATTTCTTTGAAAATATTCTTTAAAGAAGGCGGTATGGGCGTGTATTTTGGGACCGAGAACGCCAAACCATTGGCTTGCCCGTAACCGTGATAGGGATCCTGTCCTAATATCACCACTTTAATCTGCTCGTAAGGCGTACATGAATACGCCTCTAGCAATTGGGAATCCTCAGGGAAAATACAATCCCCTAATAATCTCTGTTTCGCTAAAATCTGTTGTATCGCCGAAAGTCGTATCCCCATATTGGGTTGGGACAGCCAATGAAACCAATACGAATCGGGAGACAATTGGGTTAGACCCATTAGCTCAAAAGATCTTCCAGTTCGTGTACATCTAAATTATTCAAAAGCGTATCCTCATCGGGAATAATGCTTTCGGCTAATTTGGTTTTACGAAGTTGTAAGGCCAATATTTTTTCTTCAATCGTATTTTTGGTTATGAATTTATAACTCATTACCGTACGATTTTGTCCAAAACGATGCGCGCGATCCTCTGCCTGTTTCATAGTGAATGGATTCCACCAAGGATCTGCGAGGAACACATAATCTGCAGCTGTTAAATTCAAACCGCTATTACCCGCTCGCAAACTGAGTAGAAAAACTTTAATATCGGCACGATCTTGAAATAAATCAATCTGCTCGGCGCGGTCTTTTTCGTCCATAGAACCGTCCAAATAACAATAAGAAATATGTTGTTCTTTCAATATTTCCGCAATGTTTTTTAGATAACCCACAAACTGTGAAAACAACAATATTTTATGTCCATTCTCAATGGCACGAACCAACATGTGGATGATTTCTTCGTCTTTTCCGCTGCTACCCTGGTAATCGTGCTCCTTCAATCTTGGATTCAAGGCCAATTGGCGAAGGTGCATCAATCCATTGAAAATTTTCAAACGCGATTTGTTAATACCGACTTGATTTACGTGACTTAGAATTTCATTGCGGTATTGACTTTTTACACGTTCATACAATTCTTCTTGTTCTTCGCTCATTTCACAGTAATGGATTTTCTCTATTTTAGGAGGCAAATCTTGCATTACTTGTCCTTTGGTTCTGCGCAACACGAACGGGTCTATGAATCGCTTCAATTCTCCTGCTTTGCGCTCATCTCCCGTTTTTTCGATGGGCTTAATGAAATTCTTTTCGAAATACGTAAAACTACCTAACAAACCAGGGTTTAGGAAATTCATTTGGCTCCATACATCGGCCAAGGTGTTTTCTATAGGTGTTCCGGTAAGCGCAATACGTTTCTTAGCGGGTATTTTGAGCAAATTACGGGCGGTAAGCGAAGAGGGGTTTTTAATTGCTTGACTTTCGTCTAGGATCATTAACCTAAATTCAAACTTGCGCAGTAGCGCGGTATCGTTACGAATAGTCCCATAACTCATAATCAACAGATCTACATCCGAAAATTCTGATATCAATTTATTGCGGCCCAATCCATTGTAAATAAGAATATTCAAATCTGGTGCGAATTTCGCTGCTTCTGACTTCCAATTGTAGAGGAGTGATTTTGGACAAACTACGACAATTGGCCCCGTCCATATAGAATCGTTTGGCTCTGGGTTTTCTGCCCAATGTTGTAATTGTTCACGGGAAGGTCGTTTGCTGTAATAGGGGCCATTTTTGTACTCGAGTGTAATATGTTGAATAACGGCTAAGGTTTGAATGGTTTTGCCCAAACCCATGTCATCGGCCAATAATGCACCCAGTCCGTTTTCTAAAATAAAGCGCAACCAGTCATACCCTTGCTTTTGGTACGCCCGCAATATTGCGTTAAAACCAATCGGCAACTCGTATTCCGGTATCCCTTGGTTCAAAATAGTATCTACCCAATCAGAAGAAGGCAGTTCCTCTTCCATATAGGGTTGCATGTCCTCTAGTAAACTGAGATGTATTTTCTTAATCCGAAGCCCTTCTGCCGTTTCCTCCGAAAAATTCAAAACTTTGGCAAACCGGGCAAACCATTCTTTTGGTATGATGGCGATGGAGCCATCGGGTAATACAAATTCTTGTTTGTTTTGAAGAATATGATTTCTTAATTTTTTAAAGGGAACCTCTATATTTCCAAAGCGAACAATGGCCATAACATCAAACCAATCTTCGGATTGGTTGACTTTTATCTTTAATTCGACACTACCGATATGGTATTTGATTTCATTGAAATCTTGTTCAATTTTAAATCCAGCGCGTAAAAGAGACTCTGTATTGTCATTCAACCATTCAATAAGGGCGTAAGTTTTTGATTCTGGGGTATCCGATTGGATTTTAAAAATACTACCATCTCCATGCATCAATCCTAATTCCAACAATACTTTAATCTTTTCTTTTTCTGTTGTATAGGATCTTTTAATGCGATAAAAGGTGTACTCGTCTGCTTCTTTTCCCAAACGTACATTAACCCGTTTATCGACATGATAAGGAAACTGCCAGTTGCCGTATTGAAAGTATAAAACCGCTTGAGGTGCTTGTTCCAATACCTTAGAAATACGTAAAACAGGTCGAACTTCTAGTTGTTCTGTAACTATTTGAAATCCTTTGGCATAAACATCGTGGTTCTCTAAAAGGGGTAAAACAAACTTTTGAAGGTATACTTCCTCCTGTTTAGGATCGATGTGAATGTGTGTTTTTTGGAAGAAGGGTTTAATTTTATTTCCTTCTATGTGTTCATTGAAGAAAAGCAATTTGTCGCGCGTGAGTAACCAAGCCGGCTTCCCAACCAAGAGCTCTAAATCCTTTTGGTAAATTTGAATTTTCTCGTCGCGATGTCTTAAAGTAACAAAATAATTGATTCCTTCCTCGTCTCTCCGAAAATGGAACAATACGGTGGTTGGTTCATTGCTGAAACTCAATCTCGTGCCCATTGGCTCTCCCAAGTTGCCCGAACGATACAGCGGGTAATCCTTAATAATATGGAGAAGTTTCACCAACTGATTCTCTATATTTTCTCGAACAATTTTCTTTAGGTCTTCGTTAAAATGTTTAGCAAAAAAATCCGTTGCACGAATTTTTTTATTTCCAGTATAGAATTTCTTCATAAGTTGGTCAACTTCATAGGTTTCTATAATGTTAACCGCCTTCTTCTGATTATCGTCTAGACCGTAATAATCTGCATTCTGTTTACGTATTCGTTGAAATGTGAGTGAAGGGTTTCCATTCTCAAGTAATTGAATGGCATTGGCTTCAACCACCATCCCAAAAAAGGGATGATTCACAAAAGTAAAAACTACTTCAAATCTTTTTGTATTTACAACTTCCATATTGCACTTTTGTGAAACAGAAACCTCAAATTTACAGCCCTCGTGGGTCATTTAAAGAATTTTGTTCACTTTTTTTCATTAACATTTTGTTTGAAACTCATTAAGCCAACATGAATCCCAACTCTAAATTAAACGCCTACACCGAAATCCATACGAAATGGAGTGTCTTACAAGACCCCCAATCGCCCTGGTATTCCGATCTCAGCAACGCATCAGCACTACTTTACCAAGTCCTTAAGCCTTGGTGGGTAGGGTTTTATTTGATTGAAGGCGCTAATTTACATCTTGGACCTTTCCAGGGGCCTACCGCATGTACCCGAATTCCAGAAGGAAAAGGTGTTTGTGGCACTGCATGGCTTAAACGGGAGTCTATTGTAGTTCCCAATGTTCATGAATTCCCTGGTCACATTGCTTGCAGCGACCAGTCAAATTCAGAAATTGTTATTCCCTTAATTTCATCGGGAGAAATATGGGGGGTGTTAGACATTGATTCCGTTCATTATGATGCCTTTGATGCCATTGATGTTATTGAACTTGAGAAATTTTGCGCATCTTTGAATCCACATAAACTTTAATGGTTACGCCCAATAAATCAACCAAAAACGTCGCAATCCTTATTGTGGTGGCCTCATTGGGCTATTTTGTAGATATTTATGACTTAATTCTTTTTAATATCATAAAAAAAGAAAGTCTTGATGCCTTGTCTATCGATTTTTCATCCAACGAAACGGTACTTTTTCGATGGCAAATGGCCGGTATGCTTTTGGGTGGATTGTTTTGGGGAATTTACGGTGATAAAAAAGGCCGAGTAAGTGTTCTATTTGGAAGTATCCTAATTTATAGCATCGCCAATATTGCCAATGCATTTGTTACTACCCTTTGGGCGTATAAAATGTGGCGATTTATTGCAGGATTAGGTTTGGCTGGAGAACTAGGGGCCGCCATTACGTTGGTTTCAGAATTAATGCCCATTAAAAAAAGAGGTATTGGAACCATGATTATTGTGACCTTCGGTGCGTTAGGAGCCGTAGCTGCATTTTTTGTTTCCAATCAAGGCGATTGGCTTGGTCAGATCATTGAGTCCATAATCGGAACACCCGTAGCCAATTGGCAAGTGGCTTATATTGTAGGTGGCTGTATGGGTTTAATGCTGTTATTACTTCGAGCGGGTACGTTTGAAAGTGACATGTTTCAAAAAATAGGCGACCAAGAAGAGGTCAAGCGCGGGAATTTTTTCATGCTATTTCGAGATAAAAAGACCACGTTGAAATACATAGCTTGTATTGTAATCGGGTTGCCCGTTTGGTTTGTTGTTGGGGTTTTAATTGCCCTAGCCCATCGTTTTTTACCCGCTATTACAGGAAATGAACACATACTCGAACTCATTCCCACCAAAGAAATGGTTCTATGGAGCTATGTTGGCCTTTCAAGTGGCGATCTTCTATCAGGAATTTTTTCACAATTAATGCAAAGCCGAAAAAAGGTGATCCTTATTTATCTTTCTAGTATCATACTTATCATGGGACTTTACCTCTATGGACCCATTGGCAGTCCTAATTATTACCGGTTTTTAGCTTTGATGCTCGGCGTTTCTACCGGATATTGGGCTTTATTTGTTACCAACGCATCCGAACAATTTGGCACCAATATCCGCAGTACCGTAGCGGCTACCGTTCCTAATTTCGTTCGCGGCGGTGTTTTATTAATTACATGGAGCTACGAATTTTTCGAAACTGCTTTTAACTCCCCCTTGCATGCGGCAATGTTTATAGGAATAATTTGCGTATCTGTGGCAATTTGGGGAACTTTGCACATCGAGGAGTCTTTCCATAAAGATTTAGACTACTACGAATAACCCATTGAATACTACTAAAAACCCAAGTCTCGTCGAACAAGTGGTCTATGCCATCTTGAGCGACAATAAAAAAGGCAGTCTGAATGTTAACCGCATTTATTCCCGTCTTCCGATAGATGCCGATATCCCAAAGGAACAAATTCACCAAGCGCTCTTGTCGCTAGTTCATAAGAAAAAAGCACGCCAACCTTCAAAAGGACAGTTTCAGGCCATACAGGTCGGACAAATTTTACAAGGGGTACTCACCACCACTAAAAGGGGTGAATTGGTCTTAGAAAAAGCAGACCGAGAATGGGTTTACCTACCGCCTCGAATTACCGAAAAGTTGTTACCTGGTGACGTACTTGAAGTTTCGTTTAGCCTAAAAGGAAAACGACAATCTTTTGATGATGTCAGTTTGATTTCTCGCAATCCCCCGCAAATTATGGGCACCTTAGATGTTTTCGAAGGAAAAGCCTATTTGCTTTCTCCTGGAAGCGGGTTGCCAGATATCGATATCGAAGGTGAAGTTGATAACGCCCTCGACGGACAAAAAGCGCTCGTTAAAGTAACCGACTTTCCGAGAAATAGCCGCTTTCCCGTTGGCACGCTGATTGAAGTCTTCGGTCAACCAGGCGCACACGACACTGAAATTCATGCAATTGTAGCCGAATTCGGATTCAATACCCGATTTCCTCAAGAAGTCATAAACGAATCAAACGCCGTTTCTCACGAAATCACAATGGCCGATTATCGGGAAGATTTCAGATCCGTTTGTACCTTCACCATCGATCCTGAAGATGCAAAAGATTTCGATGATGCCCTTTCGATTCAACATCTACCCAATGGCAATATCCAAATTGGCGTTCACATTGCCGATGTATCGCATTACGTAAAATCCGGAACCGAGTTAGATAAAGAAGCAGCCAATCGGGCCACATCGGTATACTTGGTTGATCGCACGATACCGATGCTTCCGGAAGTCCTGAGTAACGATTTGTGCTCCTTACGACCCAACGAAGACCGTTATGCGTTTTCAGTTATCATCGATTTCAATAAAAACTTCGATATCGTTGATACTAGATTAACCAAAACCATTATACACAGCGACTTTCGATTTTCATACGAAAGCGCCCAAAATAGTCTTGACGAAAAATCGGGACCGTTTTACACCGATTTAGCCCTTTTAAATACCATTGCTAAAAAGCATGAAACCTTGCGCTACAATCAAGGTGCTTTAAAGTTCGAATCCAAAGAACTGCGTTTTATCCTAGACGCAGATATGCTGCCAACCCAAGTCATTGAAAAGAAACGTTTTGACACCCATAAACTTATAGAAACGTATATGTTATTGGCTAATAAAATTGTGGCCAAAACTGTTTATGACGCCAAAACCCCGAATGTTCCTTTCATTTACCGAACGCACGACGAACCGCCGCCAGATAAATTAATTGAATTTGGCAAATTTTGTCGCCAATTGGGATACCCCATTCAAATTGAAAACGAAAAAGTAATGCGAGAATCTTTCAATTCATTATTAGAGCGTTCTGAAGGTAAACCAGAGCAAGAATTATTGCAGCAAATGTCCATAAGGACCATGGCTAAAGCAGTTTATACCGGACAAAAGACAAGTCATTTCGGATTGGCATTTCCCTTTTATTCTCATTTCACCTCTCCCATTCGCCGTTATCCCGACCTAATGGCGCATCGACTGCTATTTGAATATCTGCAAACCAATTTCAGCAAATCCGCTTTAAATCCCGAACTTATTGAGGCGCTTGCCAAACATTCCAGCAACCGCGAACAAATGGCCTCCGACGCCGAACGTGCGAGCATAAAATACAAACTGGCCGAACTCATGCAGCACCATGAAGGGGAAACATTTGATGCCCGTGTTACAGGAATTACCGAATGGGGTATTTATGCCACGATTTCTCAGTACCACGCTGAAGGGCTTGTGCGACTTCGTGATATTGCCTTCGATCGATTTACATTCATAGAAGACAAACGTATGGTAGTCGGAAAACGCACTAAAAAAACCTATCAACTTGGCGACTATCTAAAAGTTCAAGTAAAAAGAGCGCTGCCAGAAGAACGTACGATTGACCTAATTTTAATAGAATAATGAACGCCACTATCCGCCAATTGCAAGATTCGTACCTTACGTATCTCGGCCAAAATCCGTTTATTGGAAGTCCAAAGAATCTTTACGATCCCATGAACTACATCCTTTCTCTCGGGGGAAAACGGATACGCCCGTTGCTCGTGTTAATAGGAAATCAAGCTGCTAAAGGGGATGCAAACGACGCACTGCCAATCTCACACTTAGTCGAAGTGTTTCATAATTTCAGTTTAGTACACGATGACATCATGGATCGAGCCGATATTCGAAGAGGTCAGCCAACAGTGCACGTAAAATGGGATATGCCCACAGCCATCCTTTCTGGAGATAATTTACTCGTTAAAACCTTTCAAATTTGGTCGCAATACAAAGGTCCTCACCAAAATGAAATTTTAAACGATTATATCCGCGTTGCTACAGAGGTATGTGAAGGACAACAAAAGGATATGGATTTTTCAAATCCGAATGCAATCGTAACCGAGTCGGCTTATTTGGATATGATCAAACAAAAAACGGCCGTTCTGTTGGGTGCCGCACTTAAAATGGGATTTCTGAGCGCCGGTGCTAATCCTCAACATGCGGATACCTTTTACGATTTTGCCTTGCAAATGGGGATGAGTTTTCAAATGATGGACGATTATTTGGATTCATTTGGGGATGAAAGCAAAACAGGTAAAAAGCAAGGTGGAGATATACTAGAAGGAAAAAACACCTGGCTAAAAATCAAATCCCTTGAATTAGACCCCGAAAAAACAAAAGTCCTGTTCGACACCAATGGTGATAACCGCATTCAACCTGTTGTAAACTTTTGGAAAGAACTCGGTTTAGATAAAGGAATTCAAGAATTGGCTCAGCGCTATTACCAAAAAAGCTTAATAGATTTAAATCAGCTTGAACAATGGGGTTACGATACTAAATTATTGAACGATTTGTCGGAATGGCTTTTAGGTCGCGAAAAATAAATCAATGCACGACTAATACCGTCCCTGTTTTTTGATAAACACCCTCCGACCAACCATCAAAAGTCAGTAACCAAGCATATACACCGTCGGGCACTTGTTTCCCATTATAGAGTCCATCCCACTGCTGTTTTTTAGCGGTGGATTCCCAAATCTTATTACCCCATCGGTCGTATACCTTCATAGAATAATTCTTGACAAATAAGGGAAACGTACCCCAATTTTCATTAATGCCATCGTTATTAATCGTAAAGGCATCGGGAACCCAAACTTCAGGGGGTTGAATTAAATAGATCCAATTGCTTTCTGTGGTTGCATCGTAATCGATCTGTCCACTTTGAACGGCCTCTCTGCCGATGACCCTAAATCCATAACCGCCCCAATCGTAATCAAGGTTTTGATCTCTAAAGGTGCGATTAATTCCAATGGAACCTAAAAGGCCAAAATCTGCATTGCCCTCGTGTTTTCTTTCTAAATTCCAACTGGAAATACCATTTTTCCAACCCCTATAATCGTCCCATTCTAAATCAAAATAAGGATCTGGCCAATATTTCGAATTGCCTTTTAAAACCACATTACATCCCGGATTAGAGGTATTGCTAATATGTCCGCATTTATCGGTGACGATGATTTCATAACAATACGATTCAGCGTCTACATCAAAGGAAGAATCACTCAAAAAAGTATCTTTAGTGATCTTGAAGGGCATTCCAGGTTTGCTCAAAATACCTTTTTTGTAACGATACACTTCAAAGTCCTTAAATTCAGGCTCTTTAGACATTTCCCATTTGACATCTACTCTTCGGTCTTCAAAAACACTTGCGCTGATAAGATGTACGGGGGTAAGTGGCGAATTTAATGAACTCACGCTGCACCATTTAATAGGTGCAAAAACTAATTTATCGCAAATATTCACTCCAATTATTTCGTAACAATAGTTTTGTAGATGCGGGTCGACCACGTCATTATCTATAAAAAAACCAGCTAAATTATTTCTTACAGTATCCACTGTTTTTTGACTACCGTCAGGAAAAGTTTTAACTAAGAGAAAATATTTAAAATAGGCACTATTTATGGGTTGCGTTGGCCATTCTACACGCATCCGATTCTCAAAACGCTCAAACAACACACAAATTGCATCAGGTGGTGGCACTAAAGGTGGCGGATTAACCAATATTTTGATTGTGGTATAAAAAGTATCCGCGGTCGGACATCCGCAATCAAAAACCATCAAATCAATAATTAATGTATCCAACGACACAGAATTACAGTTGGTTTCCCATTTCACACTAATATCGGCAGAGCCGATTCCATCTCGCGTTACGATTACGGGTGTATCACTGCCCAAGAAAGCAGGTAGGTTTCTAAAACGCGCCTGTATTCTCACAGTATCAAACTTATCGGGATCTTTCGCTTGAAGGGAAATATCTATTTTATCATTTGCAATAATTTCAACAAAATCGGGATTCATCAGGGGCTTCCGGTTCAAATTCTCGACATCTATCTTAAAAAGCGCATTATTGCAATTTCGACTGGGCATAGTCCGACTCCAAGCTCCGGGTGTGGTTGGATAAACCCCGTTTTGCCTGCATCCACCGCATAAACTTTGATAAATAATACCTCTTTTGTCGAACCTACTCGTCCCGCCATCTACATGTTCCTCTGCTTCTGCGTTCAAGCGAGAAATTCCCCCAAAATAACTTCCAAAAGCCAAATCGTACATGTCTTTGGCAAATACTGCGATGTAGAAATCACTGCCGTCCGTTTGTTTTTGGATAGCGTCCGCACTCAACGGTAAATTTCTCGTACTACCCCGATTTCGATTTTGTTTTTCATTACCCGTGTTCACATCGTAGAGCGCCGAATTGGTATTTCCACCCCAGCCAGAGATGAAAATACGTTCGCATCGGTCGATTAAAAATGCAGAGGGACTTATGTTAGGTAAATTTCCATTGGCCCCAAAACAGGATTGTAATTCTATATTGGCTAAATTGGAACTTAAACGAGCAATGAATTGACCGTTATTGACATTGTCGTGATAACGCGCGTTTATACCGGGCAAACTTCCCTCTGTTTGCCCGAAAATATATGGCCTGCCTTCATTATCAGTCTGAACAAAATAAGCTTGGTCGTATTCACCGGTGCCATAATAGCGCCCATATTGAAACTCCCCATTTCTATTATCTAAACGTATTAGAATTCCATCAGCCGAAACTCCATTCAATCCATTATTGCCTTGACCAAACCATTTATTACCATAATGTGAATTAAAGTCGCTCTTATTTGATGTATACGTCCCTCCCGCGCCAAAAATCGTTCCTGAATCGTTTAGTGCAATTCCGTAAATGGCATCAAAATTATCTTGTTTGGTTCCTATTACATGCGACCATCGTAGCGTAGTCAAGCTTTTGTTGAAGGAATACATCACGCCATTGGAAGAGGAAAAGGTGGTTGGATAAGGGGTGGTTACGGTATGGGGGAAATTCGTAGAATAGGTAACGCCCCCTATATAAATGGCATTTATATCGTTAACAATTTCTCCCCGAAACTCATCTGCATAATTGTAAATCAAAGAAAAATCATTCACATTACGGTTGGATCGGTCGGCCCCAACCCCATCCAATCCCGAAGAACCGAAGTAAGTCGAACCCAATAGCAGGGTTCCATTGGCATTCATACGGGTTACGAAAAAATCATAATCGCCATTATGGGTATTATCATAGGCGTTTGCCGTGGTGGGAAAATCGGAAGAACGGGTGGTGCCCATTATAAACAGGTTGAACTGAGAATCTACCACCATAGAATGGGGTTGTTCGTTATCATCACCGCCTAAATAGGTACAAAACAATAAACTGTTCCCTATCGTATTGAATTTCAATATAGCCGCATCTCGACTGCCTCCGTAACCTAAGTTTTCATTTTTTCCACCGCCAAAGTCTACCTGCACCGCCCCTGTGGTGGTTGGGAGGCCGAAATTAAATACCGTTCCTCCAGAGTATGCATTACCTAAATGATCGTAGGTACCAGTGCATCCAAAATTGTCTGCCAAAGAGCCACTGTAGGTGCTAAAAACAAGCATTGGGTCGATAACCCAAGCGGCATTAACATTCATAATCAAAGATTTGTCTAATTTTATCCCACATTCATTTAGTGTGACATTGAAATGACCATTCCTGGTTATTTCGGGCTTGTTCTCTAAGTAGACAAGCGGTATGTGTTCCTCCCAGAGCGCCTCACCGTTAAGGGAGTTGATTCGGATTCTATCCGATTTGAGTGTTTGGATTTTAGCCCCATTATAGGTTACTTTAATCTTTTCAATATTTCCTTTGGCATTTACAATCCAATTGTACTTAAGTCCGCCCGCATCGGCAATAAATTCCAAATCGATACCTGGATATACATCCTTGAAGCGCATCTGACTCCATTTATGTAATTGAGTGGCCCATTTTTCGGATTGATTTCCTAAGAAATAATGGTACTGCTCTTGAGATTGGACTCCTGAAAATTGAGGGGTTTTTAATTCCCCATTCAAGAAAACCATTTGCACTACTTGGGTATTTATTTGGATATTTTCTGTAGTTTTATCATGCAAAGAATCCAATTCCGTTTCTTTAAAAAACTGGAACCAAATACCGTTTTGCGTAAACCAAACTATTTGTGAATTAAATTTTGCTTGCGCATATACTTCTTTGGGAAATTGGCCTTTGTTCGGTATAAAAAGGGGCGTTTCACCCGCACGTGCGCTGACCTGAGTCCTGGCCATCAAGAAGATGCCGAGAATCACGATTTTTTTAAATCCCGCCCACATAAAAGTATAGACGTAAAATTCGTATATTTTGTTGGCTCTAACAACCCTGCTGGACTGGATTTGTGAATATTGCAAATAAAAGCACCTAAACTTATGGAGCGATGACGGCGAAGTGTCAATAGGCTATGATTATAGCTAGCCATTGTTCTTATTGAAATGGTTTGACAAACGCGGCGACAACGGATATTTAAACATTGCAAAAAAAAGAGGCTTACCTTTGTCGCGTGAGAATTGTTTTTTACGGAACCCCTGAATTTGCAGCCACAACACTCGTTAAAATACACGAGTCAGGTTTTAACATTGTGGGCGTGGTAACGGCACCAGACAAGCCCGCTGGACGGGGACAAAAACTACAGTCTAGTGCGGTTAAAATAGCCGCTGAACAGTTAAATTTACCTATAGCCCAACCCAGCAATTTAAAGTCAGAAACATTCGCACAGCAACTCGCTGAATGGAATCCCAGCATAGGCGTGGTTATCGCCTTTCGCATGTTACCCGAAAAAGTATGGAATTTCCCTTCTTTGGGAACCGTTAATCTCCATGCCTCTTTACTACCAGATTACCGAGGTGCGGCACCCATCCAACACGCAATCATTAACGGAGAAATACAAACCGGTGTCAGTACCTTTTTTCTTAAGCATGAAATTGACACGGGAGATATTATAGATCAAGGCAGCGTGCCCATAACGGAGGAGATGAACGGAGGCATGCTGCATGATGTGCTTATGGAGAAAGGCAGCGACCTCATGGTCGTTACGCTTAATAAAATTGCAATGAACGGTGCACAAACACCCACAATTCCCCAAATAAATAAAGGCCTCTCTAACAAAATAGCACCAAAAATTTCACGCGAGTTTTGCCATTTGAATACAAATCAGGGCGTGTTAGAAATTCACAATAAAATTCGGGGCTTATCGCCCTATCCTGGAGCTTGGATAGAATCGCAATGGGGCGATATGAAAATTTTCGAATCGGAAATCATTTCCAATAACGAATCCGTTCCGCAAGGCGTTCATATTTATGAAAAAGAATTTCGATTGGGCCTTGCAACTGGATATTTGCGCGTTCATTCCCTTCAGATACCCGGAAAAGCACGTATGCGCGCAACTGATTTTATTAATGGATTTTCAAAAAAAATATAAAAAATATTTGCATTTATCGTAAATGTTCTCTTTATTGCGTTTTCAATATACTAAACAAAACGCCTATAAGCCAAAATTCTACCTAAAAAAACTTACGTTTACTTTATTCAAAAAGGAGGTATTATTATGGCAAACACAAGCATCACAGATGGCGTTTTAATCAAGCGTTACTTAGAAGGTAACGTGGCAGCTTTCGAAATTTTAGTCAATCGCCACAAAGACCGTATTTACGGTAGTGTACTTAATATCGTTAACGATACCTATTTAGCGGAGGATATATTCCAAGAAACCTTCATTAAAATCATCCATAACATAAAAAAGGGTTCCTACAATCACGAGGACAAATTCTTGCCTTGGGCGCTTCGCATTGCTCGAAACATGGCTATCGATAACTTACGCCGCAAGAAACGCATGCCCAATGTGGTAACCTCAGACGGTTCAGATTTATTCGAAACCTTACTTATAGCAGACAAGTCGCAAGAAGACATCCGCATCGAACAAGAGGAGCACGCCGAATTATACAGATGGATACGCTTGCTGCCCGAAGAGCAACGAGAAGTACTTGTTTTGAGAAGTTATGCCGACTTAAGCTTTAAAGAAATTGCCGCTATTACCGACACCAATATCAACACCTGCATCGGTCGTATGCATTATGCCTTGACGAACTTAAGAAAACTATCAGAAAAAAATTCTGTCCGTGTAAAATAATACCGCATTATCGGCGTTATGATTGAGAACAAACGCCGATAATATGGATAGAATTATTACCGAAAACGACCTCTTATTGTATCATTATAAGGAAGTTGATACCGATATTCATCAATATATTACGTCCGAACTCCCCTCTCGCACCGATTGGATGGATTACCTTGGTTTGTTGACTCAAATTGACTTGAGTCTTACCCAACACCGAAAAGGTCCTGCTCCCACCACCCTGAAAATTATTCTGGAACAAAGCCAGCACCAAGAGAATCCCACCTTTTAGAGGTTAATTGCCTGTGACTCGTGCTTATTGGGTAAAATACAGCCATAAAAGTGTATTTTCGCCGCATGAGAGTCATCCCAAAACTTGATTTATCCCACTTCACCAACGGAACTTCTGAGCAAAAGAGTGCTTTTATAAATAGCCTTGGTCAGGCTTATGAAGAAATTGGCTTTGTTGCCATTAGAAATCATGGCATATCTGAAACCAATCTAGAAACTTTGTACGCCGCAGTCGAGGCGTTCTTTGGGCTTCCCAAGGAAATAAAATTAAAATACGACGACACCGAAGGTGGCGGTCAACGGGGGTATACCGGATTTGGCAAAGAACATGCGAAAGATCGAAATACCGGAGACTTAAAGGAATTTTGGCATTTTGGTCAATATATAAACAGGCAAGACCCCAATCCACCAGAATTCCGAAAGAACCGTGTGGTAGAAGAACTTCCTGATTTCAACGTTTATGGGGAACTTATTTTCAAGGAATTGGAGCGCACTGGCGTGCAAATGTTACGCGCTATCGCCTTATATTTAGACTTAGAAGAGACTTATTTTGACTCGCGTGTATTCAATGGCAATTCTATTTTAAGAGCCATTCACTACCCTCCTATTACAGCCAATCCTTTAGACGCCATTAGAGCCGGCGAACATGAAGATATTAACTTAATCACCTTGCTTGTTGGAGCCAGTGCCGATGGTTTGGAAGTGCTTAACCGACAAGGCGAATGGATTGGGATCACGGAAGTAGATGGACATATTGTTGTCAATGTTGGAGATATGCTGCAGCGTTTAACCAATGATCGCTTAATAAGCACCACGCACCGGGTTGTTAATCCTCCCGAAGATAAATGGTCAGAGCCTCGATTTAGTATTCCGTTTTTTCTACATCCAAGACCAGAAGCTAGACTTGATTGCTTACCATCGTGCATTAGCGATGAAAAACCCGTAAAATACGATGATTGCTCTGCTAACGAATTCCTGATGCAGCGTTTACGCGAAATCGGACTGATACCTTAGTATCCAAATCGTAATATTCGCACTGGTTAGCATTGGTAAAAAGGCAAAACGTAAACGGCGTTTACCTGTTACGTCCATCTCTGTCATAATGGGCTTGGATACACCAATCCCATTCGGAATAATTCCAAAAGCTCAAGAATTCCCTTAAAAGGTATTTATAAAAACAAGTTTTTTAACTCTTGCGCATCTTCGGGTTTCATTTTACCCGCTAAGATTAATCGAATTTGCCTACGACGCAAAGCCCCATTGAATTTTTCGAGTTCTATTTCAGTCTCGGTTTCTATTTTAGGTACATCTACAGGCCTATGTCTTGAATCCAGGGCCACGAATGTATAGTAGGCTTCGTTGGATTTGACTTTTTCACCGGTAGGAATGTTTTGTGCGTACACTTCGATAAACACTTCCATACTCGATTTAAAAGATCGGGTAACATACGCCGTTAGAGACACTACATCACCTAAGCGAATAGACTCGCGAAATGAAACGCTGTCTACGGATGCCGTTACAACAATGCGATTGCTATGTTTTTGGGCAGCCATTGCGGCGCATATATCCATCCAATGAAGCATCCTTCCACCCATTAAATTATTAAGGGTATTGGTATCGTTGGGGAGTACCAATTCATTCATAAATGTGAGTGAATCTTTGGGATTTTTAAACGGTATAATAGGATTCATGGGTGTTTCTTTTGATTGCGCTACCTAAAATAAAAAAAGCCGTCGGTGTTACACCGACGGCTGTAAGCGTTTATTGGCGGTTTAAGCTACTGCTTCTACTGAAACAAAGCTACGACCGTCTTTACCTTTACGAAAGCGAACGATACCGTCGCTAAGCGCAAAAAGGGTATGATCTTTACCTATTCCCACATTGGTGTTGGGGTGGTGTTTAGTACCGCGCTGACGCACGATAATGTTACCGGATCTTACGACTTGTCCGCCGTAAATTTTAACGCCTAACCGCTTGGAATGCGATTCGCGACCGTTTTTACTACTACCTGCTCCTTTTTTGTGTGCCATGGTTTATTTCTTTTAGGAATTATGCGGTGATACTTTGGATTTTTAGACGGGTCAACGAATGACGGAAACCGTTCTTCTTAGCATATCCTTTTCTGCGCTTCTTTTTGAAAACCAAAATTTTATCACCTTGGCCGTGGCATTCCACGGTGCAAGATATTTTGGCTCCTTCTACGGTTGGATTACCTACTTTAACGGCACTACCACCGATGAACAACACCTTGTCGAATTCGATGCTCGCACCGGCTTCAGCGTTTAAACGATTGACAACTAAGTAAGAGTTTTCTTCAACCTTATATTGTCTTCCAGCTATTTCTACTATTGCGTACATATGAGCAAAATTGGGTTGCAAAAATAGGCAATTATCTGAGCTTATCAAACCTAACTCGAAAAATAATTAATGAATTTTGCTTAAATGCTATTTCGTTTACAAATATAGACACATTGTAATTATGTAGATAGCGCGATCGTCGATACCCCGATATTTGAATACAATGAAAACTGCCGGTCTAATGCTCGCTTTCGCTATGGGAAGCTACCTTCAAGGTCAGGTCGAACGTCCTTCGGGCTTCGATAACAGCTCGCGTAATGTTATTTCGGGAACGGAAATCCGTTTGTTGCCCGCGAGCAAAATTCGGATTGAACCGGAAGTACCCACCTCCGAGACGCCGAAAATCAACTTGGACTTTTCCACACCTACATACAATTGGGAAACAGCCAAGCATATTATAAAAGTTGAACCCGATGTAGTAAAAGAATCCAGTGCCGATAGTATATACCTGTCTAACTATGCCCGATTGGGAGGTGGAAATAATGGCCATTTGTTGGGAGAATTGTTTTTATCGAATCGACCTAATGGTTTGTGGTCTTATAATTTAAGCGCCATGCACCTACAGGGCAATACCCCTAAAAACAACCAAATGATTGGTCAGACCCGCTTGCAAATGAATGGGGCGCGCTATTTCGAAAATTCTAGCCTAAACGCGACCATGTTTTACAATCGCGACCATCATACGTTTTATAACTTGCGTGACACCATGTTACCAGAGCGCGACTCCTCATTGATCGGAGATTTATCTCGCACGGGCAGAACGGCACAGCATTATGGTATTAATATCGATTATCTCTTCCTTGAAAAACGAAATCTTCCTGAAATAAAGTGGCTCAATGCCGCACAAATGTTCCAAACCAATGCCGGTCATGAAGAATTGGAACTCAATAGTACCCTCAAATTTTTATCCCGAAATAAAAAATTCGCACTTTTTGGAGATTTAGCCTTCACCTATTTAGATTACCAAAATCGCAAGGGAACTGCCGAAGCCTTTAGAGCGCAACAGTTGTTTATTGATTTCAATCCGAAAATTCAATTTTTTCACAAAGCGACTAATTTGGATGCCCAAATTGGAATTAACCTGACCTATAACCAACACAGCACGCAGACGGAAAATAACATAAAAGTAAATCCGTTCGTATACGTAGAGAAAGGTATACAAAATCTCGGCATGAAGGTTTATGGCGGTATCGACGGGGGACTTCGTAAAACTTCGTTACGTAGGATCCATGAATTGATGCCGTATTACGGACTTCAAGATACCATAATGAATACCTATGATCAAATCAATGGATTCATTGGAATTAAAGGTAAAATATCAGAAAACTCATTGTTTCATGTCGATTTCGGTGGCAATACCGTGGCCGATATGCTGATGTTTGTACAAAATTCCGATACCGTAATATACGGTCGCAATGAAATGAAATTGAGACCTTTAAAGGCCATTTATAGGGATATCTCTAGTATTTATTTTAGAGCGGGTGCCGAGTATGTTTTGGGAGACCAATTGAAAATGTCAGCCAACATTAAAATCATCAATTACGGCGCTGATGATGAGGTATTTCATCTTCCCAGCATGGAATACCAAGTAAAAGCCAGTTACAAACCAATGGCCTCATTAAAACTCGAAATAGGAGCTCAGGGTCTCGGACGCCGATTTGACCAAATTTACACCAACAATAGGCTGACACAATCAGAAGTATCTGGATTTGCCGATTTGTTTGCCCGAGTAGATTATCGTTTTATCGGGAAAGGTCGGATTTGGATTCAGGGGTCAAACTTGCTTAATTCCCAGTATAGCTATTGGAACGGATATCAAGTTTGGGGTGCAACCATAATGGGTGGAATTACCCTTGGTTTGTTCTAAACTTGACGTATATTTGTACAAATGCCAAATCCGGCTATACATAACGCTATTGAAGAATTATTGCTACGCGATCAATTTGCGTGCATTCCTAGTTTAGGTGGTTTTTTACTCAAAGCGTCCTCACCAACAGTAAACGGATACACGCAAGAATTAAAACCAACACACTCCTTATTGGTATTTAATGCGCAGCTTCAAAATAACGACGGTCAATTGGCGCACCTTTTATCGGTATCAACTGGGCTCAGTTACAAAGACGCATTAACACAAATAGATTCCTTCGTTGCCGATATCCGATTACAACTGAATAAAAAGCGTTACGCTACTTTTTTTCCTTTTGGGAACTTCTTTCATAACGAACACAAAGGAATATTTTTTGTTCCCCGTCAGCAATTTAACCTGCACCTACCCAATTTCGGTCTGCAGCCCTTGAAATGGAATTCCACTATCCCAAAAGCTGCACGTAATAGCTCAAGTGCGATCCCGCAAGAAGTCAATACCTTAGAAATCCCTTTTTCTTCCCCGCATTCATTCGGAATACCCGAAGACGCTCAAGTTATGTCGGTTTCATCGGAACACATAACCCAAAGTGAATTACAATCTCATACCAACATTTGGTGGAAGGTTGCCGCAGGTTTTGCCATTGTTTCGGTTTCTGCTCTTACCCTTTCAATATCGTTAATGACTTGGATGGGGGCTTATCAAGAGCGGCAACAATATGCCAACTTAACCCCTGCTCTGCCGACACTCAGTAACACAACTACTGAAAATAATCCAGTATCAACCCAAGCAAACGATATTACTGGAACTGATATTATTTACGTAAACGGCAAGCTTATTCGAATTAACAAGCCAACGGAGAATAATTCCGTCCCAACACAAACAGAGGTACAATCAAACGCCACTATCGAGAAAAATACCAATGCGATAGAGAAAGTGCCTTCAGGCAATTCCGATGTTAAGGCAATTACTTTCCAAAGTGCTAGTGATTTTCATGAACACTTACTTAATAAAAAAGGAAGCTACTTTTTAGTGGGTGGTTCCTATCTAACAACTAAAGCCGCTGAAATCGAATGTCAGCAATGGTTCATTAAAGGGACACCTGCCACCGTTTTTAAACCCACAAAATCAAGTTTTCATAGAATTGTATTAGGTAGGTTTCAAACTAAAGAAGAAGTTCAGGCGTACAGCGTTACTATAGATATGATTCCCGGAGCGAACTTAAGTATGTTCCGATGGGATTTACGTTAAATGTATGAGAAACTACGTTATCGATAATCAATTAGTTACCACAACTAAGCAAAAATGGGTAGCAGGCGTGGTAAGCACCCTAATTACCGCCTTTATTATTTTTTTAATGTATTGGTTGCACATTCGTGTTCCTAATCCCCCTTTCCAAACCAAGAGCGGAGAATTAATGCTCGATTTTGGTCTAGAAGAAGTCTCTTACGGAAAACAAACCGATGGAGGGCCCTCTGCTTTCCCTCCGGCTAAAGGCGGCGGTGATAACTCCGAAGCCATTAGCACCCCAAGTCCCTCTACCCCGTCAGGTGGACAAGGTGCGGTGGTCAACACTACCGATGCAGCAGAAACAGTTGCCCTACCGCCTATCGATCCACCAGCCAGTACCACACCCGCTGTGAATTCAAGATTAAAAGGAATCAACATAGGAAAACGTTCTGGAACCAACGGACCTGGAACTCCTGGGGGTATTGTAGGAGGTCAAGGCACTGTTGGATTTGGAGGCACTCGCAATAACGGCGGTATTTACGGTAGCGGAGGAACTCGCGTAACCAAAAACACAGGAAATGGATTTTTCACACCAAAAGGATTTTCTAGCCACGAAATTAATTCTGACGTAAAACGAGTAGATGCAGATGGCGTAGGCATTATAGATGCTTCAATTACCGTAGATTGCAACGGCAGACCTAGCATAAAAGGCATTTTGCCCTCAGGTACCTACACCGGTTCATCGGCCAATGCTAAAGCCGTAATGCAATACTTTTTAGGTAAATCAAATTTTGTGCGAACCGGCGATAAATGTCCCGAAACTGGAACCATCTCGCTTGATATCAAAAAAGGCCTCTAATTTAGTTGCCAATGGATTATCAAGAATGCCTCGACTTCCTATTCAGTCGATTGCCGATGTATCAAAACGAAGGAAAATCGGCTTACAAAAAAGACATTACCAATACGATTAAACTGCTTGATTTTATTGGAAATCCCCAGCATGATCTCAAATGCATTCATGTAGCCGGCACCAATGGCAAAGGATCTGTTTCAAGTATGCTTGCGGCAACCTTAACCCAATCGGGCTATAAAACAGGCTTATATACGTCTCCCCATTTATTAGACTTTACCGAACGTATTCGCATCGATGGCATTCAAATACCGCAAAAAAATGTCATTGAATTTGTTGCAAAAACGAAAGGTATTATCAACGATATCGAACCCTCGTTTTTTGAACTAACCGTTGCTATGGCGTTCGACTATTTCAAATCGGAAAACATAGACGTTGCAGTAATTGAGGTTGGACTCGGAGGTCGGCTCGACAGTACCAATGTTATTGAACCTGATTTATCGGTTATTACTTCCATTGGTTGGGACCATATGGACCTTCTCGGTAATTCCCTCGAAGCTATAGCCTACGAAAAATCTGGAATTATAAAAAAAGACACGCCTGTCGTCTATTCTCGATTTATTCCACTCGAGGCTATTGGCGTTATTATTCAAAAGGCAAATTCCGAAACAGCGCCCCACTACCCCAGCGAATTAGCGCCTGCATCGCTGAGTGCCGCTCTCATGCTAAAAGGAACCTATCAGCGACACAATATAGATACTTTTTATACCGCTATTGAGGTCTTAAAACGATTGGGTTATACAATCTCTTGGGAAGCCGCCCATACCGCCTTGGCTAACGTTACAAAACTTACGGGCCTTAAGGGTCGCTGGGAAAAATTGCAAGACCATCCAACTGTTATTTGCGACACTGGTCACAATGCTGAGGCCATGCCTTTTTTAATGGAACAGTTGGAAGCTGACTATAAAAATCTGCCTAAGTTCTTTATTTGGGGAATGGTGGCCGATAAAGATCGGCCTCGAATTTTGTCTTTGTTACCCAAAAATGCGCATTATTATTTGGTAAAACCGGGTGTTACTCGCGGCTATAATGCACAACAATTACAAGAGGAAATGTTACAAATGGGATTTAATGCCTTAGCATTCGAACATTTCTCCGAGGCATTAACGCATGCAAAAAAAGAAGCCCTTATTAATGGGGGAATCGTTTTTATTGGGGGAAGTACCTTTTTGGTAGCCGATGCCTTATTGGCCTACACCCCTGCATAATTAAGTCTCCCAATCCACCACCCCTTTTTTATTATTGTGTTTTGTAAAATCTCTAAAAAAAAAGGGCTGCATCTAGTTAGATACAGCCCTTTTGTGAATTTGACTTTAGTGTCTCCTACTCTTATCGCAATAAGGTAATGGTACCGTCGTACGTGTATTTCTTATCTTCAAAAGAGGTAATCTCTAAGTGGTATACATATACCCCTTGCATACAAGGCGTGCCTTTTGGATCGTTACCATTCCAACCTAAATTAGGATCGCTTGTTTCAAATAACTTCTCTCCCCAACGGTTATAGATCATCATGTTGAACGTTTTGAAATTCGTAGATACGGGATTAAATCGTTCGTTTGTATTGGGACCTTCTTGGTTCGGGGTGAATACATCGGGTACAAATACGATGAGATCAGG